>NZ_JBISHB010000035.1:0-218206 GCF_045064175.1 Pseudoalteromonas sp. Ld20 | reverse complement strand
TATTATCGTTGCTGGTTTGTTGTTAAAAAGCCAAGAAAGAAATGCTTCCGGTGTCAGTTCACTGTTTGATTGCACCTTTTTGTTTCTGTGAATACAAATTTGAATAACTTTTTTTGCTAAATCAACGCCAACTCTAGTACGATACATAACAGGACTCTTTTAATATATTTGTGTGGTAACTTTTATATTACCTCACTCGTTAAGGGTGAGGGAGTCCAATTATCTATATAATGCTTTACTAGCTGGGGGAGTTGCAGGACTGAAAAGTAAGTATAGTGAGCTAAAAGAGCAAAATAACCCGCTTCGAGAAAGAACCATCAACTACTTTGGTTATGAATTAATGACAATGAAAAAACTTGATGCCGCCATTGCAATCTTTGAACTCAATGCAGCGCAATACCCTGACTCTGCGAACACGCATGACAGTTTAGGAGAAGCTTATTTAACTGCAAATAAGCCAACACTCGCATTAAGGAGCTATCAAACTGCACTTGCATTGAACCCTGAGAGTGAAAGTGCAAAAAAAGCCATCAAACAACTGCTATTAAAATAAACGAAAAAAGAAACTGCCGATAAATTTATTATCCAAAGATCACGTAATTAGGGTGTACTTGTTGCTTTAGTTTACCAATACACTGGTGTCAAGTATCCCCTTCTCAACAAGCTGTTTTAGTGTTTCGTGTGCTTTTTGTCTGCATACATCACGCAACAACCGCACTGCGGGCGTAATTGATTGCCGACTTGGGCAAATTAGCCACAGCTCGCCGCAGGTATGTTGATAATCAGGCATAACTGTAACGACCCTGTCATTAAGCAGGTCATCTGCAATATCCAGCGCCGATTTTACAGCAAGTCCTTTACCGCCAACACACCAACGCCTAACTAAATCACCATCGTTTGAAGCTCGCCTTCCCTGCATTTTTACTTTGTATTTATTTTCGCCATCGGTAAATTCCCAAACATTATTGATAATGTCTTGTAGCTGATAAAACAGTCCTTGATGCTGTTCAAGATCATCGGGATGTATGGGGTTAGTGTGCTCAGCAAGATACTCTTTGGTTGCACACAATAAACGCGGCACCGTACAAATTTTAAATCCATACACGTTAGCATCATTAGGCGAGCCATAGCGAAGCGCTATATCAACTGAATCACGATAAAAATCTATGTTACTGTCACTTATGTGAGTACGTAAACTCACTTTAGGGTAGTTGTCCATTATTTCATCTATCCAAGGGATCACTAAATTTCGACCAAGATCAGATGACAATGCAACCCTCAGCTCGCCTTCAATTTCATCGTGTTCACCTTTAATGTTTTGCTTTGCCTGCTCAAGTATTGTCAGCGCTTGCTCACACTGCACAATGTACCGCTCGCCTGCACTTGAAAGCCTTAGGTGACGTGTAGTACGTACAAATAATTCACAGCCTAATGCTGATTCTACTCGTTTAATTGCTGCACTGGCAGTGGCTGTACGCATATCTAGTTTTGCTGCGGCGCGCGTAATACTTCTAAACTCCGCTACTTTCAAAATCAGTTTTAAATCTTCAATCTGCATATTATCTATTTTTATTTGATAATGATTCAATCATTATGGTGTTTATCTAAAGCAAAGCAAGGATTACTATGCATGTATAGAATAAACCTAGCTTAGATACATTCATTCGTAGGAGTTAAAGTGGCACAACTGACCATTGTGGCAAATATTATTGCCAAACCTGAACACATTGATTTAGTAAAAGTGCAATTAATAAAGCTTATTGAAACAACACGCGCTGAGCAAGGCTGTATCAATTACGACTTACATCAAAATAATGATAACCCCGCTCATTTTATGTTTTATGAAAACTGGCAAACCCGCCAATTATGGCAAGCACATATGAACAACCAACACCTTCAAGACTATGTTGAAGCTGTTGATGGTGCAATTGAGTCATTTACACTTAATGAAATGACGATTATTAAGTAATCAAGGTTTAGCTAATTTAAACTATTCGCTACAGGAAAAAATATGACACACCCAATTATTAATGACTTAAATACTCGTTACACAACAAAAAAATACGATGCAACCAAACGTGTTGCTGCTGACGATTTAGCCGTATTATATGAAGCAATGCGCCTATCACCTTCATCTATCAATTCGCAGCCGTGGAAATTTATTGTGATTGAATCAGATCATGCTAAACAACGTATGCATGACACTTTTGAAAACAAATTTCAGTTTAATCAGCCGCATGTTAAAACAGCCTCGCATATTATTTTATTTGCCCACAACCCTAAATACAGCCGTGAAGATTACGCCAGAGTTATTGATGCGGATATTAAAAATGGTCGTACACCAGCAGAGAACCGTGAACAAGCATTTGGCGCTTACGCATTTGTTGACCTTAACACCGATGAAAATGGCAATAACGAAGCATGGACAAAAGCACAAACATATATTGCACTGGGTAACACAATGCATACCGCGGCGCGCTTAGGGATTGACTCAACACCAATGGAAGGCGTAGATCCACATCTTATTAGCCAAATATTTGCAGATGAACTCGACGGATACATTTGTGATGTTGCACTTGCTATTGGCTATCATGAAACGGTAACCGACTATAATGCTAAATTACCAAAATCACGTTTGGGCCAAGAGCACGTGATCAGCATTTTATAGCTTATAAATACACATCACTATAATTCCAAAATAAAATGCACAAAAATAACAATTGTGCATTTTTAATCTTATTCGTAATAACCGTTAATTTGTGTTTTAAGATAAAATAGCCCTTAAAAAATTGATACGTTATCCACCCTATCTACCTTACATTTGAAGTCAACCTCACCAGCAAATTGCGCAAAAAAACGCTCAAATCCAGCTGATAATTCAACCCTAATATGATATTTAAATTCAAGTCACTTTGAAAAATGGTTGAATTTGTAGTATTTTTGTACCGCTTTTACATTTCACCTTGATTACCCAACAATAATGAAAGGGAAGACAAGCTAAGTGGCACTCAGCGATTAGGCTGAGTGGTTAGGCTGAGTGGTTAGGCTCAATACTAATCAATTAAAAGGAATTATCATGAACAACATAAATAAAATATGTGTGCTTTGTATTACTTTTCTAAGTTTTACATTTAGCATACAAGCAAAGCCCCTACTTTCACCCTACCCAAATGCAAAGTTGCAGAATTCAGTTATTTTAGCAGGCGAAGAAACTCGCCTTGTTACAAAATTTGTGCCTAAAGAAAAACGACCTCAACAATTTGAATATCAAAAATTTATTGGAGATACCGGACATTACTCTTATACGATAAAAAATGTTGCTTCGTTAAAGGTAACAAAAAATTATGAAAGTGCGTTAAGTGATGCTGGTTTTAAAGTGGTTTATACATGTTCTTTAAGTGATTGTTATTCAGGAGATAGACATGTACAAAGAAAATTATTAGCTGACAAGTCTAGCTACTTTAACTCTGGTAATCAATTCCAACAACCTCACTATATTTTCGCCACAAAAGGGGATGAGTCCCTCGATGCTGCTATTTCGTTATTTGTTGGTCAGTATAAAAATACGACGCGAGTATTATTAACCACAGTGGATATAAAAGACATTGAATCAGGACTTGTCACTGCCAATTTTGACGCATTTACCAAACACAATAATAAACAGATAACCAAGGCACCACGTAAAGATAAAGGAGGCTCAGCAGACCATCCATTAATAAGTCGCTACCCTAGTAGTTATATTGAAGATTATAAACAGGTTGATTATGAAGAATTCAGCATTCCTGTTGGTATTGTTGATACAAAAACAAACACACTCCCAATGCTAGACGTTACCGGAGACTTAACCAAAATTACTTATATCGTAAACAGGGTGTCAACGCTAAAAATTTATCATAATTATCTAAGTGCTTTAGTTAAAGCAGGGTTTGAAACGGTATTCTCTTGTCAAAAAAATACATGCAGTGGTAACACCAGAGATAGGTTAATCGATGAGGATTTACAAAAGTTAGGTGATAAGCTCGCTGTAAAACAAGCTTATAATTACTGGCGCCAACCTCGATACCAAGTTATGAAAAGTACTGTTGATGGCCAAACTACCTATGTAGCTTTTTTTATAGGTAACTTTGAAGGCGATTCTCGTATTCAGCTTGTAGTGATGCAGAGCGAGCCATTATTAACTGGGTTAATAGAGACAAATAGCGATAAAGTGTTAGAGCAACTTAAGCAAAAAGGTAAAGCCTCAATCTATGGGGTGTTATTTGACTACGATAAAGCGGGCATAAAGCCTGAATCTAAACAATCATTGGATGTCATTGCGCAAGTTTTAGAAAAAAATAAGGCATTGAGTTTGTATGTTGTTGGTCACACAGATGATAAAGGCTCTGCTGAATATAATTTAGAGCTTTCTAAACGTCGGGCTGATGCTGTTGTTAACGCTTTAATTACTAACTATGGTATCGCTGAAAAAAGATTAATTTCACAAGGTGTTGGGCCCTATTCCCCTGTAGCAACTAACAAAAATGAATTAGGCCGCGAACTTAATCGACGTGTTGAGTTAGTGGAACAAATGTCGGATTCAAAATAATTAACCTCTGCGCTACTACGGTATGGTTAATGTTTAATACATTCTGCATAAGTTAGATGAATAAGTGGCTTATTTCCCTAATAAGCCACTCTTTGTGCAACTGGTTAAGCATAAAACAGTTAATACCAATCTTAGAGCTGCGCGAGGTAAACTCCCTCCTACGATACATGCATAAAGATCTAAACCTGCCGTAGGCGGGGCTTTATGCCGCGCATGATTTACTAATATTCACAAAAGAAGGTACTACTCTAAATACGTTATTATTTTAGCGTTTTTAACGAGTGTGTTTTCAAGCCTTGCACTGATCTTCACTTTTGCTCCATTAACTAAACATAAATTGGGCGCTACATGACCAATATCTGCATCTATTATTACTGGAAATAAACGATCACTGAGTGCAAGTTCCAGCGCTTGGTAATAATCAATATCTTGCTCTTTTGTACTTATAACCGCACTTCGACCAATAATTAAGCCATTAATAAGACCAAATATATCATTTAGCTTAAGTGAAATAATAAACCTTAATACAGCTGCCGGCTGAAGCTCTGCATTTTCTAGATACAAGACCAAACCATGCGGCGCGAACTGCTTTTTAAATTCATGTAGTGATAAAAAAGGTGACGTAAGCAATAAACCTAATGTATCCAAACAGCCACCAAATAGTCGCCCAGAAAGCTCAACATCACGGTTGTCTTTTACATTGAGACAACGCCATTGGCTAGGCTTTGACAGTGAAAATAACGCATCCGGTGATTGTGCATAATTAATTGCATCACCTTGATAAAAGGCCGCAGGGGTTTGAGTAAACTCATTGCCCGCTTCAAGCTCAAGCGTTTTAAATACTTGTAAGCAATGAGTATCTTGTTCGTCTGGATGTAATTGCATTAAATTTGTACAGTGCAATGTGGCCCAACCGCATTTCGCTGTTATTACACAAGCAAGTGTACTTATATCAGAGAACCCAACCAGCCATTTAGGGCGAGACTTTTTAATCACATTAAAATCAAGGTGTGGAAGTATTTCCATAGCAAGCTCACCACCCCAAGGTGGCATAATTGCGGCAATGCTATCATCAGTCAAAAAAGTCATTAACTCATCTGCACGTTGCTTTGCAGAGCAATTTTTTTGCCTTAAACACTCCCCTTCTATTACTTCGTAGCCGCGCAGTGTTAAACCATTCAATACAATATCAAGGCGTTTATGGAAAGGGCTTTCTACACTAGAAGAAAACGCACAGATTGCAATTTTATCGCCACTTTGTAATGCTGTAGGGAAAATAACCTTTTCCATAAAAAACCTAAAGTATAAGAAACAATTACTTCTAACGTACCTAGTTTATTAATGAATGTCGAGGTTAGCATAGGCATAAAAAAACCGATGCTTATTGCTAAGCATCGGTTTTTAATAAAACGTGAAAGTCAGTAAAGTAATTAAACGTACTCAACCTCAAGGATTTCGTATTCCACGTCGCCTTTCGGGGTTTTAATGATCACAGCATCATCAGCTTGTTTACCAATTAAACCACGGGCAATCGGTGAATTTACCGAAATACGGTTATCTTTAATACTCGCTTCATCATCACCAACTATTTGGTATTTAACTTCAGCGTCAGTATCAACATTAACGATTGTTACTGTCGTACCAAAAATAACTTTACCTGTATTTGGTAACTTAGTTACATCAATGATTTGTACATTTGAAAGCTTTGCTTCAATCTCTTGAATACGGCCTTCACAAAAACCCTGCTGTTCACGCGCTGCGTGATATTCAGCGTTTTCTTTTAAGTCACCATGTTCACGTGCCACTGCAATATCAGCAACAATTTTTGGACGGGTAACTGTTTTTAATTCGTTAAGTTCTTTGCGCATTAAATCTGCGCCACGAACTGTCATCGGAATTGTTTGCATACTTTTCTCACTTAATCCCAAGGCCGATTAAGGCCTTGGCACATTTCCTTAGTTCAATCGCTGGTGTAGTTCTTGAACTGACGTCACTTTGCTGCGGTCGTCTGCTTGGTTAGCAGTACAGTTAGCAAATGCCGCATTCAAGGTCGTAGTATAGTTAGTCTTGTGTTGCAATGCACCACGACGTAACACCTTCGAATCTTCGATCGCTTGGCGACCTTCGGTAGTATTAACGATATAGCTATACTCGCCATTTTTGATTCTATCAAGAATATGCGGGCGACCTTCAAATACTTTGTTTACACGGCGTACCGCAATACCAGCATCTTCAAGTGCAGCAGCTGTTCCACCGGTTGCATCTAGTTCAAAACCAAGATCTGTCATGGTTTTAGCTAGCTCTACAATACGTGGTTTATCGCTATTACGCACAGATAGTAACGCGCGACCACCGCGTGGTAAAGTATTGCTTGCACCTAATTGCGCTTTTGCAAAAGCTTCAGCGAACGTATCGCCTACACCCATCACTTCACCAGTAGAACGCATTTCAGGGCCACGGATTGGATCCACGCCTTGGAACTTAGCAAATGGTAATACCACTTCTTTTACACTGTAGTAAGGTGGAATAACTTCTTTAGTAATACCTTGGCTTGCTAAAGATTGACCTGCCATACAACGCGCCGCTACTTTAGCAAGTGCAACCCCCGTCGCTTTAGAAACAAACGGTACTGTACGTGCTGCACGTGGGTTAACTTCGATTAAATATACTTTGTCTTCTTTTACAGCAAACTGTGTATTCATCAAGCCAACTACACCAAGCTCAAGTGCCATATCAGTCACTTGCTTGCGCATTACGTCTTGTACTTCTTGTGATAACGAATGTGCTGGTAATGAACAGGCTGAGTCACCTGAGTGAACACCGGCCTGCTCAATGTGTTCCATGATGCCGCCGATAATCACTTGCTCACCGTCGCAAATTGCGTCAACGTCAACTTCAATCGCATTATCTAAGAAACGGTCAAGCAATACTGGCGCTTCATTTGATGCTTGTACAGCTTCGGTCATATAACGACGTAAGTCTTGCTCGTCATACACGATTTCCATCGCACGGCCACCAAGTACATACGAAGGACGTACTACTAATGGAAAACCAATTTCAGCTGATTTTAAAATCGCTTCTTCTGTTGAAGTCACTGTTGCATTTTCAGGCTGAAGAAGGTTTAAACGCTCAACTAATTGTTGGAAACGCTCTCGGTCTTCTGCACGGTCAATCGCATCTGGCGAAGTACCAATTACTGGCACACCGTTCGCTTCAAGTTCACGAGCAAGTTTAAGTGGCGTTTGACCACCGTATTGCACGATTACACCAACTGGCTTTTCAACACGTACGATTTCTAGCACGTCTTCAAGGGTAATTGGTTCAAAGTATAAACGGTCTGAAGTATCGTAGTCGGTAGAAACCGTTTCAGGGTTACAGTTAACCATGATAGTCTCAAAACCATCTTCACGTAATGCAAGCGCTGCGTGAACACAACAGTAATCAAACTCGATACCTTGACCTATACGGTTAGGACCGCCACCAATAACCATGATTTTATCACGATCAGTTGGGTTCGCTTCACACTCTTCATCGTACGTTGAATACATGTAAGCGGTATCAGAGCTAAATTCAGCAGCACACGTATCAACGCGCTTGTATACTGGCAAGATGTTTAATAAATGACGCTTCTTACGAATCTCAGCTTCAGATACACCGGCAATTTCAGCAATTCGCGGGTCAGCAAAACCTTTACGCTTTAACTTACGTAGGAAGTCAGCATTTAAACCAGCCATACCTACATCGCTAATTTTTGCTTCGTCTTTTAAAATGTCTTCAATTTGTACTAAGAACCAGCGGTTGACTTTAGTCAATTCGTAAACATCTTCAACACTCATACCATGACGCATTGCATCGGCGATGTACCAAATACGCTCTGCACCTGGTTCACGTAGTTCACGGATGATTTTTTCTTTCGCTTTAGGGTCATCAAGTGCCACAATTGGGTTAAAACCCGTTGCGCCTACTTCAAGACCGCGTAATGCTTTTTGTAACGACTCTTGTTGGTTACGACCAATCGCCATTACTTCGCCTACAGATTTCATTTGCGTCGTTAAACGATCGTTTGCACCGGCAAATTTTTCAAAGTTAAAGCGAGGAATTTTTGTTACGACGTAATCAATCGATGGTTCAAATGACGCAGGTGTTTTACCACCAGTAATATCATTTTGTAATTCATCAAGCGTGTAGCCAATCGCAAGCTTAGCCGCGATTTTAGCAATCGGGAAACCTGTTGCTTTTGACGCTAGTGCAGATGAGCGTGATACACGAGGATTCATCTCGATGATAACCATACGGCCATCTTCAGGATTAATACCAAACTGTACGTTTGAACCACCTGTTTCAACACCAATTTCACGAAGAACCGCCATAGAAGCGTTACGCATTAATTGGTATTCTTTATCGGTTAATGTTTGTGCTGGTGCAACAGTGATCGAGTCACCTGTATGCACGCCCATAGGGTCAAAGTTTTCAATGGTACACACGATAATACAGTTGTCGTTTTTATCGCGAACAACTTCTGTTTCGTATTCTTTCCAACCAATGAGTGATTCATCAATCAGTAATTCGTTAGTTGGCGAAAGGTCTAAACCGCGCTCACAAATTTCTTCAAACTCTTCTAAGTTATACGCTACACCGCCGCCGGTGCCGCCCATAGTGAAAGAAGGTCGAATAATACACGGTAAGCCAATACGCTTGATGATGTCTTTTGCTTCATCCATTGAATGAGCGATTTCAGCACGTGGGCATTCTAAGCCGATGCTTTTCATTGCCACATCAAAACGTTCGCGGTTTTCTGCTTTGTCGATTGCATCAGCCGTTGCGCCAATTAGCTCAACACCGTGTTTAGCTAAAACACCATGCTTGTCTAATTCTAGTGCACAGTTTAATGCTGTTTGGCCACCCATAGTAGGCAGTACTGCATCAGGCTTTTCTTTTTCAATAATTTTTTCTACAACTTCCCAGTGAATTGGCTCGATGTACGTCGCATCAGCCATATCAGGATCAGTCATAATTGTTGCAGGGTTTGAGTTAACTAAAATAACTCGATAGCCTTCTTCTCTGAGTGCTTTACACGCTTGAGCACCAGAGTAGTCAAATTCACAGGCTTGGCCGATTACAATCGGGCCAGCGCCTAGGATAAGAATGCTTTTTATGTCGGTACGTTTTGGCATTGTTACTCCGGTCTAATTAGTTGTTACGCGCTTGCATCAAATCGATGAAGTGGTCAAATAATGGGGCTGCATCGTGTGGGCCTGGGCTTGCTTCTGGGTGACCTTGGAAGCTAAACGCTGGTTTATCGGTGCGATGGATACCTTGCAACGTACCGTCAAATAACGACTTATGCGTAGCACGAAGGTTATCTGGTAACGTTGTTTCATCAGCAGCAAAACCATGATTTTGCGCTGTGATCATCACAACACCACGGTCTAAGTCTTTCACTGGGTGGTTACCACCGTGATGACCAAACTTCATTTTCACTGTTTTTGCACCCGAGGCAAGAGCTAGCAATTGGTGACCTAAACAGATACCAAAAATAGGTGTTTCAGTTTCTAAGAAGGTTTTAATTGCATCGATGGCGTATGTACACGGTTCTGGATCGCCCGGGCCATTCGATAAGAAGATACCATCTGGGTTTAGTGCTAACACGTCAGCTGCCGAGGTTTGTGCAGGTACAACGGTTAATTTACAACCACGATCTACAAGCATACGTAAAATATTACGCTTTACACCGAAGTCATAAGCAACAACATGAAACTTTTCATCGGCTGCGTTTAGAGTTTTGAACCCTTCGCCTAATGTCCAGCTTGATTCACGCCACTCAAAGTTTTCCTTGGTTGAGACTACTTTCGCTAAATCCATACCTTTTAAGCCTGGGAAGGCTTGCGCAGCTGCGAGCGCTTGGTTTTCGTCTACTTCGTCACCGGCAACAATACAACCGTTTTGAGCGCCTTTATCGCGCAAAATACGAGTCAGTTTACGGGTGTCGATATCTGCAATACCTAAGATATTACGTTCTTTTAAATAATCATCTAACGATTGCTCGTTACGAAAATTACTTGCTAGCAGTGGCAAATCACGGATCACAAGGCCTTTAGCCCAAATGTGACTCGCTTCTTCGTCTTCGCTGTTAGTACCCGTATTACCGATATGTGGGTACGTCAAAGTTACGATTTGTTCCGCGTATGAAGGGTCAGTCAGAATTTCCTGATAACCAGTCATAGACGTATTGAATACTACTTCACCGACAGACATGCCGTCGGCGCCGATTGCAGTACCGCGAAACACTGTGCCGTCTTCTAGAACTAACAGAGCGGATTTAGTCAAGTTAACCTCCTAACAGTAAAAAACGGGCGTAAAGTCATTTGCTTTACTACCCGTTTATAGCGATTGGAAACACGCAATTATGAATTTTTGGCAAATTAGCGCTATTTTATAGTAATTTGGCTTTTAGGTCTAACCCTATTTCAATAATTAGCAGAAATAAGCCTTATTAGCTAAAAAAGCCACCAAACACCCAAAAATGCAACTAAACTACTTCAAGTCAAGCACATCTTGCATATCATAAAGTCCTACAGGCTTATTTTTCAACCAGCCTGCAGCTCTTACTGCGCCTAATGCAAAGGTCATTCGCGAACTGGCTTTATGAGTTAATTCAAGCCTTTCGCCAGAAGTTGCGAAATATGCGGTATGTTCACCAACTATATCCCCCCCTCTAAGCACCGAATAACCAATTTCATTTTGCGATTTTTCTTTTTCTACTTGGCTACGATCAAATACCGCAACATCATCATGTACCCAGCCTTTTGCCTCTGCAATGGCTTCGCCAATAGCCAGCGCAGTGCCTGATGGCGCATCTATTTTATGGCGATGATGCGCTTCGAAAATTTCGATATCTAAGTCATCACCAAACTTTGTTGCCGCGGTTTGTACTAAGTTAAGCAGTAAATTCACACCTACGCTATAGTTGCGCGCAAATACGATCGGGATATGCTGTGCTGCCGCTTGTAAGGTTTGCATGTCATCATCATTTAAACCGGTAGTACCAATAACCATTGGGATTTTTTGCTTGATGGCCGTCTTTAAGTGCTCACGCATACCGGCAGGCAATGTGAAGTCAATTAGTACATCAATGTCTTCAACATTACGCTCATCACTAAAGTCCATAGCAACTGGCGCTGCACTATTTAACTGATTAACCGCTAAATTAAGTAAGGGCGAACTACTACGGACATAGGCTGCGCCAAGCTCTGCATTATTATTTTTATGTGCGGCTTCGACTAATGCCAGCCCCATTCTTCCATTTGCGCCAAATACGCCGATTCGATTCATGTTATTAACCTATGCATGTTTGAGTTCGCTAGATTTTATCTAAAACTCGTGTAATAGTCAGGTAACCCTTTAAAATAATAATAACAGATACCCATAGACTTTAGCCATCTATACATTTAAACTTCCTTCTTTGCGCCGATTTGGTCTTTGGCTTGCGGGCGCTGTTGAGGTACTTATCTTTTTTGATGAGACAAACAACTAAATTCAGCTAAAAGAGGGAAGCTTTGGCTGTTGTAATGAGTTATCTAACGAGGAATATGATGCAGCCAGCATTTAATAAAACAACAGCAAAATTATCTTTGCTCCCCCTACTTACCTTTGTGGCCTTATTTTTAGGTGCTGGTTTATACCTGCAATCACAAGGGGTTGATTACGCCTTTTATCAACTTCCTGCCCCCGTCGCGATTTTACCTGCGATTATGCTAGCGTTTATCCTTAATAAAAATACCATCAACCACAGTGTCGAAACCTTTATAAAAGGCGCAGGCCATAACAACATCATTACCATGTGCTTGATTTATTTACTTGCCGGTGCGTTTTCTGCCGTAGCGGGTGCCACTGGGGGTGTTGATGCCGTTGTTAATGCGGGCTTATCGCTTATTCCACCAGCCTTTCTTTTACCTGGTTTATTTTTAATTGCTGCGGTTGTCTCTACAGCAATGGGAACGTCAATGGGCACCATTGGCGCGATTGGCCCTATCGCCTATGCCGTATCAATTAAAACCGGTATTGACCCTGCATTGATGGCCGGTACGATTGTATCTGGTGCTATGTTTGGTGATAATTTATCTATTATTTCAGATACGACGATTGCCGCAACACGTACGCAAGGTTGTGAGATGAAAGATAAATTCCGCGAAAATTTAAAAATAGCCTTGCCTGCTGCAGCGCTAACAATTGGCTTATTATTTTATTTAACACCAGCTGCGCAAGCTGTTGAAACGAGCGATTACAACATTTGGTTAGTGCTTCCTTATGCGTTTATCTTAGTGTTAGCCGTAATGGGCTTTAATGTTTTTGTGGTGTTATTTAGTGGTATTATTTTCGCCGCACTCATGGGCTTTACGGGCAGTTATGAAGGCGCAAGCTTTGTAAAAGATATTTATAAAGGCTTTACCGATATGCAAGAGATATTCTTGTTATCAATGTTTATAGGTGGCTTATCTGAGTTTATCCGTATTAACGGCGGCCTTGATTATATAGCGCATAAAATTCAGGCTATCACCAAGGTAATTGCCAAATGGCACCGTAAGGTAGCAGATCAAATTGGTATTGCCGCATTAGTAATGACCAGCAATATGTGTATCGCCAACAATACTGTGTCGATTATTGTTGCAGGTCCTATCGCTAAGAAGCTAGCCGATGATGGTAAAATTAGTGGTAAACGCTCAGCAAGCTTGTTGGATATTTTTGCCTGTGTAACACAAGGCTCGCTGCCTTATGGCGCACAAGCTTTACTGTTAGGTGCAACATTTAAAATTAGCCCATGGGAAGTATCAACCTCCTCGTACTACTGTTTTATATTGGCGTTTACCGCCATCACTGTAATTTGCTTACGTCGAAATAAAGCATAAAAGATAATAAATCCCGTGCTGCGCCCAATTCTAGGCGCAGCTGCTATACTTTGCTTTGAATTTTCCATTAAGCATAACGTTATGAACTTAAAAACATCTTTACCTTTAATTACGCTTTGCATACTAAGCACTTCAAGCTTTGCAGCTAGTTGGAGCAAAACCCAGTTACATATAAATCGTGGTGATATTACAAACCCATTCACTTCATTAGAAGCAGGCACTACCAATGTTTCTCTACAACATGCATCTGGTTACGATTACGGCGATAACTTTTTCTTCATTGATTATTTAAATGATGATTTAGAAGATGATTACCAAGATCGTGACTTTTACGGCGAATGGTATTCAACTTTCAGCCTGTCTAAAATATCTGGTAATGACTTTTCATTTGGTGCCATTTCTGATGTCGGTTTAACCGCTGGGTTTAATGCCTCAGGAGAGGCTAAAGTATTAAAATACTTACCCGGGGTAAAAGTTAATTGGCAAGCACCCGGGTTTAGCTTTTTATCGACCTTAGTGACCGCCTACATTGATGATAATGAAGGTATTGCACGTGGTGGTGCACCAAGTGAAACTAATAGTTGGATGCTTGATATTGCGTGGGGGTATCCATTTACGATTGGTTCTCAACACTTTAATATTACAGGCCACATTGAATACATTGCTGAACGCGAAAATGAATTAGGCAATGATGTTAAAGCGTGGATTTTAGCGCAGCCAATTATTACTTGGGATTTGGGCAATGCCATAGATATGAAAAAAGACACACTCTTAATAGGTTTAGAATGGCAATACTGGCATAACAAGCTAGGCACTGATACCAATGAGTCTGTGCCACAACTTCATGTAGAATGGACCTTTTAACGTCAAATATTATAATATAAGCAACGTATTAAAATACGTTGCTTATATCTAACTTAATTAATACCAATCAGCATAAATATTTGAACAATTTAACGAATTAAATAGACCCCATATCTACCCAGATTGATATAACCCATCAATGGTTATTGCGTATTTGCTGACACTTTCACCCAGTCGTATGCTGATTGACCATACAACCCAATAGCAAGCACCTGTCCTGATGTAACAGGCACTGTGCATGTCTGTGCTGAACCACTCGTTACTGACTTACAATCATAACTAGTCAGACTAACCTCGCCCGCTACTTTTACGTATAAATTAACATCACCTATTTGTCCTGACGTTTCTATCGTTACGCTACTTTTGTTTGCAGGAACTGTATACGTATATTTATTCCATAAACCCGGGTGCCCATAAGCACGTGAGGTAATGATTGAACTTGAGCCATTACCTGATCCTGGTGGAGGCGTAGGTGTCGTTGTAGGCATATCATAATCTGCTAAGATGCTGACATTACTAAAGCTGGCATACCCCTTAAGCATAATATGGTATCGACCTTGGCCAGTATTTAAGCTACATGTTTCATTATTGCCATTTCGATACGGACGGCAATCGTAGCTAGCTGACGTTGGTTTACTGCCTTTTTTAACATATAAATCAACATCACCTGAACCACCTGACGTGGTAACTTTTATGTTCGTTGCTTGAGATGGAATATCGATAAAATAACGTATTTCTGAGCCTTTATTACCGGCTAGATTACTAATCGTCTGCCCTTTGGTTAATTTATTTACTGGAGGCTGAGAGTCGCTGCTGACAATGATTTGTTTTGTAATCGTGTTTGTTTGATTATTGCTATCGCGAATTGATAATGTAACATCGTAATTACCCGCTGCATTATATGTATGTACGGCAGTTACACCATTACTTGTTTGGCCATCGCCAAATTGCCAATCAAAACGGTTTACCGTTCCTGATGAACTTGAGTTTGTTGCATCAAAACTGCATTGCTCAAAATCACATTGATAACTAAAACGTGCAACAGCTGGCGGCGTTGTTCCTGCGTTATCTCCAACGGGTACCACGCCATTGAAAAAAGTAGATACTTGTGGCCAAATTCTACTAATTTTTGCACCTTTATTGTAACAACCGCCCAAGTGGTGCAACGCAATTACCTTATTACTCGATGCTGCGATAACAGGTGAGCCCGAAGACCCTCCTATTGTGTCACAGTAATAGCCCATATCTGTGTTAGTGCCTCGGCCATTCACTGAGGCATTATTTATTTGGCATAATCCGTTAGTATCGCGATCAGATTCTATAGCGAGCTCTTTAGGGTTTCCGGCACCATGTTGAGGTATATATATTCGTTCGCCATTAATACCGCTGCGAACATCAAGGCCCAAATGCCCAAACTGGGTTATTGAAGAAAAGTTGTTAACACTAAATAAGGTGTAATCAAGCATGACGTCCGTTTTTAAAAAGTCTTTTCCTGACACTTTAACAACCGACTCCCGAATCGTCCCATTGCAACTTTTATGTTGATAATTAAACCACACTTCAGTTGATGCAAGTTCAGCGGCGGTTTCGACGCAGTGGTTATTAGTAAACATTTTATTGTCACTACCTACTCGCCAGCCCGTGCATAAACTACGCCCACCTATAACAAGGCGTGCAATAGGTCGGCTTCGCTCGAATTCTGTTGGGTGAGTATTAGCCCAACACTGAACATCTTGACGTTCATTTACGCCACAGGTTGATGATGGCGCTACGTCACTCAAATCGTACTGAGCTGTGTGGCTTTCTGTACCATAAAAATAGTTATCTATATGGCCAAACTCTGTCAATGAAGTAGCATCAAGGGGATCTGGATAATACTCTATGATAGCGCTGTCATTTGAGACCGACATAGACGAAAAAGAATGGATACCATCATCACCTTCACGTGAATCAAAAGTAGCAAATCGCATATTACTTGCGGTGTATTCGTATCGTTCAGAATTATCTGCATTTCTCACGACCAGTTTAGCATTGCCTTGTAAGTGTAAATCTTTAAAGTGCACTTTTATAAAATCGGCCCCAGGGTGGCTTACTTCATGGCTTATAACCACAACCCCGTCTGCCATAGTTTTATATTGATTGGAAAAACTTAAATCAATATCAGCGCTCTCACCTATTGTGCTTTTTCTTGCTTCACTGGTGTATTGTAGTATTTGTAGTTCATTCACCTCTGCCTGACTATACTGGCTACAAAGTGCGGCGGCTAACAAAGGGATACATTGACGTAACTTCATCTTCATTCCTGCTTTTTAATTGTTGTAATAATATTTATTAAGTTAAAACGAAAAGCACCTAAAAGGTACACGCTAAACTTAGAGCGTATTACAAACAAAACAAGTTTATGATTAAATTAAAGCCCCCCAACAATTACTGCGTTAAATGAAATAGAAAAAGTTATAATGATCCATACTAAATTTGCAACCCCCCTTTTTTATAGACTGCTTTATAAAGGCTTTACATTATAATTTGCAAACACCCCACTGTAAGCAAAAGGTTAATAGTGAGTTTCAAATTGTAAATTTATACATACAGCTATGCACATATCTAATCACAGAAAAACTCACTAGAAGTACCTGTATTTAGTGCAAACTAAAGTATTTAAAGGCAAATTAAATATTTAAGAGGGTAAATTACATTAAATTAGTGAGCTGTAATAACGATAAGGAAATAACTCATTTACTGAATTACCTCCTTTGACAAGATAATCACGTTTTTAATAATATTAAGCGATTTAATTGTAATTCTGTTTTGCAGCCCATTTTGAAATGTAGCGGCCACCTGCTAAGGCTATTTTTTCAAGTCGATCACATGCTCCAAACGCTGCACCTGAGCCAATTTCTTTACTAATAGTGGCGACAACCTGATCATTTTTGAGTATTTCAGCTTTAACCGTTGCCGACGAACTAGGCCTTAAAGATGGAAATACCCATCTGTGCGCATTTACGTTTGTGTACGTTGCTTTTAGCACAAATTCTGTTTGAGCGACTCCAGCTATTCTTTCTTTAACGACTAAAGGATACCTTTGTGATGATTTTAAAATAGCAGTCGTTAAACGCTCTAACATCAAACACTCCACTTTTACTTTCGCACCTGCTGTATCAGAAGCAAAATCAACAGTGTCTAGCGTAAGCGAAATAGCCTTATTGTTTTGTTCTACGGGGTTAGACGGGTTAGTCTGTTGTTTTGGGCTGCTATTACATGCACACAAGAGTACACTCGCGACTGTAATAAATGCCATGTTCTTTTTCATTGTTAACTCGCTATTTTTATTATTCCATTGATGATAAGCCGTAATCAAAACGTCCCCGTTATAAGCATTTCGGTGTCTTTTGATTTTAAAAAAGCCTGTAAATATTGATTCACAGGCTTGTTATATTACAGGTTACACTGCGGGTTTTTACCCGCTACTTTTTGCTCGTTCAATGCACCAGGCATTTTATTTTGCAGCTCTTTAATACGATTACTCGGTGATGGATGAGTTGACATAAACTCAGGTGTATTGCCACTGCCTGCTTGGCTCATATTTTGCCAAAGTGTCACGGACTCCTGAGGGTTAAAGCCCGCTTTCGCCATTAAATCTAAACCGATTACATCAGCTTCTGATTCGTGTGAGCGACTAAATGGTAAAATTACGCCATACTGCGCACCTAAGCCTAATGCCTGCATAATTTCGCCACGATATTGTACATTACCCATATCAAGTGCAGCGCCGCCAACTTGCATACCGGTTTGGAGCAATGCACTTTGTGAAACACGTTCATTAGAATGCTCTGCAATTACATGGCCTACTTCATGGCCTATTACTGTTGCTAATTGATGTTGGTTCTTCGCAACTTTTAATAACCCCGTATGCACGCCAATGTAACCACCTGGTAATGCAAATGCATTCGCTGAATCATCTTCAAATACAACAACTTCCCAAGCCTGAGTTGCATATTGCTGTGGTAAAACAGCAATGACATCATCAGCAATACACTTCACATACGCGTTAACTCTTGGGTCATTATTTATTTTTTGATTCTTTTTCATATCAACAAAACTTTGCTGACCCATCTGGCTCATTTGCTGATCTGAGTAAAGTGCAATTTGCGTGCGCCCTGTCGGCGATGTTTTACAACCGGCAAGTACCGCTGTTGCAAGGATTGCTATAACTAATTTTTTCATTGTATTTCCAAAAATCACAATTTGATTCCCTATAGAATAACAAACCAATTATCAATTTAACATCATCATAAGTTCTATAAAAAGGAACATATGTTACACCGATGTTAAAGGCAATCAATATCAGCCAAACTAAGTACACAAGGGTGTTCGGCACTGCTACAATGCGCTTCTTTTTCAGATGGATGGATTCGTGATGCAAGCCTCAGCTGCCTATTTAAATAAACGTATTCTACTTCCCTTATTAGCAAGTATTGTTGCCATCACTCCACTGGCTATTGATATGTATTTACCAGCAATGTTAGTCATTGCTAACGATCTAAATACCACAATGCCAAATGTACAAATATCTTTGAGCCTATATTTAGCCGGTTATGCGCTTGGGATGCTATTTTTTGGCCCTATAGCGGATCAAATTGGACGCAGAGTACTTGCAAAAGTCGGGTTGGCTTTATTTGGTGCCAGTTCGTTAGCGCTGGCATTTTGCAGTGACATTCATCTATTTTGGTTTTTAAGAATCGTACAAGCTTTTACCGGCGCTGCTGCTACCGTGGTTGTGCCCGGGATCATTCGCCATATTTACCAAAAAGATACCGCAAAAGGAATGTCTTACGTATCAATGATTATGATGGTTGCGCCATTAGTCGCCCCCACTGTTGGATCATTAATTTTAGGGCTTTCTCACTGGCAAACCATCTTTTTAGTTCTAGCCAGCTACAGCTTTACCATATTAGCTTTAGTGCAAATTTATTTAATTGATATCCCTATTTTCAAAAGTCCCTTAAAAGGTTTTGCGTTATTTTTTGATAGCTATAAAACAGTTTTTAAAAATAAAGATACCCGCGCTGATATAGCAAGCTCAATGTTTGTGTCTTTCGGTTTCTTTTGCTTTCTAACAGCGGTGCCTTTTGTGTACCTCGACTACTTCAAAGTATCAGAACAACTTTTTGGGCTACTCTTCGCTTTTAATGTGATGGCATTAATGGTGGGTAATTTTTTAAACACCCGACTAGTGCCGCGTATAGGCTCACGAAAAATGCTCTACTACGGATTAACGGTAGGCTTTATCTCAGGCGGCGCATTACTCACCTTTAGTATTTTACATTTATCGTTGTATTTTATTGTAGCCGCAATTGCACCTTTGATGATGAGCTTAGGTGTTACAGCAAGTAACGCAGATGCGCTAATATTAATGGAATTTGAAGAAAAATCTGGTACAGCAACGGCTGTCATCGGTACGCTTAGATTTGGCAGTGGCGCATTAGTGGGCCCCATACTCGCGCTTATGCATGCGCAAAGTGCGGTCCCCTTCTCAAGTTTAATGTTTAGCGCACTGGTACTTACTTTAATTGCCCAGCTTTGGCATCGAGCTCGAAACAAAAAAAATGCCCGTTTATAACGGGCATTTTTATTTTGTTACTTTAAGCATTGCTTAGTCAGCAGCTTTAGATACCATTACCATTGCAGGGCGTAATAAACGACCATTTAATGTATAACCTTTTTGCATAACAGCTAAAACAGTATTAGGTGTTACATCATTACTCGGTTGAATAGACATGGCTTGATGAAACTCAGGGTTGAACTGCTCACCCTGTGGGTTAACAATTTCAACACCAAACTTTGCAACCGCATCATTAAAGCTCTTAACTGTCATATCAATACCTTCAAGCAATGGCTTTAAGGTTTCGTTCTCTTTATCGGAAAACTCAATAGCACGCTCTAAGTTATCAATAACAGGTAATAATTCGTTAGCGAACTTTTCAAGTGCAAACTTATGTGCTTTTTCTACATCTTGTGCAGCACGACGACGAATATTGTCAACATCTGCAGCAGCGCGAACTACACCATCTTTTTGATCAGCGATTGTTTGCTTAGCATCTTCAAGCTCTGCATACAGCATAGCAATTTCAGCTTCAGGGCTTACTTCTTCGCCCTCATGTGCATCGGCAGCTTCTACAGCGGCTTCAACTTCTGCTTTCATCTGCTCTAGCTCTTCGTTTAGTTCAACTTCTTGCTCTGGTGATTTTGTCTGCTCAGACATAGTTTAAATGCTCCAATTCTTTTCAATTGCGGTAATTATGGGGATTGAATCAAAAGATTCAAGAGTCAGGTGACTCGATTAATTTAAATTCTTGGATGATTGCTTCAATTTGCGCCGATTTAGGGCAAATTACACAAAAACGACTTTGGTATTCATGATTTTGAAAATACGGCACACTTATCACCATTAACTCATCGCAATCAGTAAAAGGCAATTGCGCTGTATTTAAAACCGACACGCCATTTTTGAACGCTAATTTATCTTCTACAAAGTTCAAAAATGAGACACCGATATTTAAACTTTGTTCGCAATCAATTTGACGATATAAATAATTTTCGCCCACAACAATACTGTTGTCTGAGCCTAACTTTTGGCTTAATTCACGTGTCCATTGATTTAATGAATCATGACAGTTTCGTGGTGCGGTATTCGCCATTGCTTGCATTCGATACAATCCTTCCATCAACGTTTGTTGACTAAAAACTGTATTTAACCACGTAGCAAATTGGTAGCGTATTGTATCTGACGCGTCATCTGGCTTATGAATACAAATATTATGGCTTTGCCCTGCCCGATCAAGCAACAAAATAAGCCAGTCATTACCATCAAAGTCTAGCACTTCAACCCTAAACACTTGTTGCGAACTAACCTGTGGTAATCCAACGCAACAACACACTTGATAGCGCTGACTAATACCATGCGCCATTTCGACTAGTTGCGCCTGTGCTGGTTGCCAATACTGAGCAATTTCAGTCAATGGGAAAAACTCATTCAACCAATAATCGAACCCGGCATTGGTAGGCACGCGCCCAGCGGAAGTGTGCGGTGAGTACAACAGGCCTATCTTTTCAAGACGCGACATGGCATTTCTCACTGTCGCAGAACACACAGCCATGCCTTTTTGTTTAGCAATACGGCTAGACGCCACAGGCTGCCCTTCACCATTACAGTAAAGGCTCATTACCGCTGAAAATATTTGTTGATCTCGGGGATTTAAATTCATAATTTCTACATCTTGCTGCATACAAGGTATATCGGGGCAAAGAGAAGTTATTTCAAGGCACCGATGTTTTCAAAGCGATCATTTTTGAGTTACTCTAGTAATATTATAACTATTTGCGTAAACATCATGGAATCACCGTTTAAAACCATAGGCTTAATTGGAAAAGCAAATCACGATGGCGCAGCTGCAACATTACAGCGACTTTATACATTTTTAAACGCACTTGGCTTTAATGTTATTGTGGAGCAACGTACAGGGCATCAACTAGCTGGCGTTCCAAAAGAAAAACTCGTTAAATTGATCGAACTTGGCGAGCAAGCAGATTTAGCGATTGTTGTTGGCGGTGATGGAAATATGCTTGGTGCCGCGAGAGTGTTAGCACGCTTTGATGTGGCTGTAATTGGCGTTAACCGGGGTAATTTGGGCTTTTTGACCGATTTGAATCCGCAAGAGTTTGAACCAAGTTTAGAGCAAGTATTAAGCGGCCAATATATTGAAGAAAAACGCTTTTTATTAGAAGTTGAAGTATACCGCCATGGTGAACTCAAAAGCGCTAATTCAGCAGTCAATGAAGCGGTACTGCATGCCGATAAAGTCGCCCATATGATTGAGTTTGAAGCCTTCATTAATAACGACTTTGTGTTTTCGCAGCGCTCAGATGGCCTTATTGTATCTACGCCAACAGGATCGACCGCCTACTCTCTTTCTGGTGGTGGCCCAATATTAACCCCTGAGCTCAATGCAATGTCACTGGTGCCAATGTTTCCGCATACACTATCAAGTCGCCCTTTAGCTGTTGACGCTGATAATGAAGTGCGTTTAAAACTCAGTTTAGAAAATACGGATAGCTTACAAGTTAGTTGTGATAGCCATGTTGTATTAGCTGTTTTACCCGGTGACGAAGTGGTTATTAAAAAAGCAGACAAAAAACTACGTCTTATTCACCCTAAAGATTACTCTTATTACCACGTACTGCGCACCAAATTAAATTGGGGTAGTCGTTTGTATTAACACTATTGCGGTTTCCCATACTTTATTGCAAAATAGCTAAAATTAATTTAATACCCATATTAGGGAATTCGACACAATGACTTACGTTGTATTTTTTGCCATATTATTACTTATCACCCTGCTTGGCAGTTATTTGGTGATTGAGAATAACCGTCGAAAAGCGGTCGAAGCGAAAAAAAAGTTATTTAATGCACGCGTCACAGAAGTGACAAACAATTTGAAAGCAAAGCTCAATGAGTTTAGTGACGCAAAAATACTACGCCCAAAATATATCGCACGCACTCAAGTTATCGCCAGTAATTTTTTTGTTGTACAGCCACACACTGATGAAAATTTATTGTACCTAGAAGGAATTATAGAGTCATTAATAAGCACCATAAGCAGTGAACTTGCAAAAACCTATGTGACTGGTGAGCGTGACGCATTAGCCGAAAAGTTAGATTACTTTGTTGCAGACTTACCCCAAACTGGTATTGCTTATAACCATGGGTTTTATCGTGAAATACTTCCCTCCCTGATCAAAATATTACAATCTCCTGAGCTGCAAAATAATGATAACGAAGACTATTCAAACGCAACAGAACAAACTGAAATTACACCTCCTATTTCACCTCCTAAAATAGACACACAAGAAATAAACTTAGCTTAATAATAAAAATTTATTTGCAAAAACCCAAAACACTGTATAAATTAACAGTTAATTGACTGGATGGATAAACAGTATGTTAATTGGGTTAGAAATTAAAAATTTTGCGATTGTAAGTAATTTAAGCACTGAATGGCACAGTGGCATGACCGCTATAACTGGTGAAACAGGTGCCGGCAAGTCTATCGCTATTGATGCGTTATCACTGTGTTTAGGTGAACGTGCTGAAGCCTCAGCCGTTCGTCCTGGCACTGAACGCGCTGAAGTTTGTGCCGCGTTTGATTTGACCTCACTGCCCTTCGCTAAGCAATTTTTAGAGCAAAACTTACTCTCTAATGATGAGCAAGAATGCCTACTACGACGTGTAGTGTGCAAAAACGGGCGAAGCAAAAGTTACATTAATGGCAGCCCTGTCACCGCAGCACAACTTAAAGAGCTCGGTCAGCATTTAATTTCTATTCACGGGCAACATGCTCATCAGCATCTGCTAAAAAGCGAACATCAGTTACAGCTACTTGACGCCTACGCGGGACACCATACATTAGTGGGTACTGTACGTACGCACTATCGTAATTATCATAATTTACAAAAAGAATTTACGGTTCTTGAACAAGCACAATTACAGCAAGCTGCACAAAAACAACTACTTGAATACCAAGTGGCTGAGCTAGATGAATTTGCTTTACAAGAAAATGAATTTACACAAATTGAAGCCGAACATTATAAGCTCAGCCATAGCCAAACCATCATCGACGCGTGCCAACGTGAATTGCAAAGCTTGTATGAAAATGAAGAACAAAATGCATGCTCACTACTGCAACACAGTGCACAGCAATTTGCTGAACTTGCTAGTTTTGACGAAAGCTTATCAGGTGTTGCCGCATTACTTGAAGAGGCAGCAGTACAAGTTGAAGAAGCCAGCCGTGAAATTCGCAACTATGGCGAGCAAACAGATCTTGATCCAGCCCGCCTTGATGAAGTAGAAGCACGCCTAGCAGGCATAATGGACCTTGCGCGTAAACATCATATAAAACCTGAGCAATTGGTTGAGTTTCACCAAAATATAACGCAAGAGCTTGAGTCAATAAGCAACAACTCTACCCGATTAGCTCAGCTAGAAAGCGAAATAGCCAACGCATTTGACGCATACCAACTTGCAGCACAAAATTTAAGTGACAGCCGATTTATTTCTGCACAAACATTAAATGAATTGATCAGTGCAAGTATGGCGCATTTATCAATGGAAAATGGCGTATTTGAAATTGCGTTATCACCGCAACCAGACAAAGCCCCTAACAATCTAGGGTTTGATAATGTCTCGTTTTTAGTGTCAACCAACCCAGGGCAACCATTACAACCATTATCAAAAGTTGCCTCTGGTGGTGAATTATCACGTATTAGCTTAGCTATTCAAGTGATCATTGCACAAAAAGTAGTAACGCCAACACTTATTTTCGATGAAGTTGACGTAGGTATTTCAGGCCCCACAGCATCAGCAGTTGGTAAGCTTTTACGACAACTAGGCAAATCTACTCAGGTAATTTGTGTCACTCACTTACCGCAAGTGGCCAGCTCTGGGCATCAACAGTTTTTTGTAGCGAAAGAAATTGCAAATGGAGAAACCTATACGTCCATGCTTCCACTGAATAAACATGGCCGAATTGATGAGATAGCGCGCCTACTTGGTGGCGATAACATTAGTAAAACCGCCAAAGCTAACGCCAAAGAGCTTATAATGGCGCACGCTTAATGACTATTTAGCTTAACGTTTAAAAACGTTTTAGCTAAAAAAATATATAAACATAGCTTTGTATGGCTGTACTGCAAAGCGACTATAACCACAAAATAAAGACACGACACATAATGATAACAACACACACCTTGCAACCATTATTAATGGCAGCGTTTAGCTGTATATTATTAACCCCATTAGCGAGTACATTACTTTTAGTATTTAGCCGCTGGAAGCATCTGCAATTTAAAATAATGTTACAGCGTTATTTACATGCATCACTTATTTTTATGCTTATCCTCGCATGGTTTATCGAATTATATTTACCAACGAGGGCTGCTAACCGCATAGAGCTATTACTTACTCTTTGTGCATTAGCCATGCAAATGGCGTTAGTCGTTTATGCTTTTTTAAAAGTAAATAAGCAGAAAAAACAACACCACAGAGCAAAAAACTTTTTGTAAGTGCTTATTTTAAAATACAAATAAAAACAATTAATTTACATAATTGACACATCTAATTGTGCAACTTACACTGAATAAAATAAAAAATCGATGGAATGAATAATGAAAGCAGCACAATCCAAACTCACACAGCTCAAACGCTGTTATGCAACATTACAACTGGGTGTTGCTAAAGCAGATGGTCGTTTAACACTCACTGATAACCTACTGCATTTTGAAGCCCTAAATAAACAACTTAATTTAGGCAGTTATGCCATCAAACTTAATAATATTTCCCGCGTTGAGAAATGTTCAGGTAAAGCTGGCGGTTTAATCCCCATAACCACCGCGGGAATCAAAATAACCACCAAAGAGAACCACCACTTAGAGTTTATTTTAGCCGAACCCGATGAGTGGCTTAATTGCTTGCAAGCTAGTCATTAAATTGGGAAGAAAAAGAGCCTAGCTGCTAGATTCTGGGCGCTAGGGCGTGTTGACCTTTGTGGATTGAAATTTGTTCAATCTAGGGGAAATTTAATCGCGGCGCGAGGTTTGTAACCTAGTGGGCTAAGTAAAAACCGAGCAACAAAGAGTTAATTGTCCCTAGAAAGAACCCGGAGGGCAGCGCATGTTTGGCATTTATGCTGCGTTATCGCCTATTAATGGGGAATAACCACACTACATAGGCTCTGCCTTGCCTAAAAACCAAACATACAGCTGCAAAATCAATCACGAAAGGTCAACACGCCCTAGAGCACCGATCAGTATACATTCTAACCAGATCGACATTTGCTTCAATTCATGATCAAATAGCGTGTCTTAGCTAACGTAGTCATATCATGAAATATAATCGCCATTGGCAATGCCCTGAAGCATTCATTCGAGGTATTATTCACAGTCGAACGCTGTTCATCACTATCACAACACGGTGATCTATGTGAATTTAAGTTCATTTGTAGTATCTCCTCTGGTTAAGATGTTCAGGCCTTCACCGTGTCCCCTCCATTACGATGGGCGTTTGGCTACTCGGCAACTGCTCCTGCGTTGCTCTACCTTCTGCATCCATGCAGTCGTATGCCATCTGCTGACTTCTGATAAATCACTCTAGCGATTACTCGATAAAGCGCGTCTAAACTAACGCTTGTTTACTGCTATTTCGCTCGCTGTAGGTCGCAGCAACCAGAGCGCCAAGGGTTGAACAACCAGTCCCTAACTGGTAATCTCCAAGCGTTAGCGCGGATGCGTGTTTATCAGATCTCCCCCCCTTTTTACCAATAAAGAGCAGGTGCATTGACTTTCTCTGCACAACTGCATCATTTACGGTGGCGGTTAGATCACATGACTTCGCTATCTTGTGCTAGCTCGTCTCCAGCCTACGCCTCATATGATGTTTTTGTTCATCAGCTCGCACTTATTTTTATAAAGAATGCTAGCGGCTTCCTCCAGACTATCTCTCACGATTTAGCCCTTGCCATTTGCGAGTGTCTATCGTTTAATAACAGTATGTTATTTAAACGGTGATCTTCCTACAGAGGACTTTCACCTCATAAGTCAATGCCCATGTCGGGCGTACACAAGGCAATTAAGTCGGATTCGTAACAGTTTGCTCGGTTCCACTTCGTTTCACATTTTAGCAAGCTATTACTCACCGCTTATGGCGGCGGTTAGGTGTTTCTCAGGTTTGGAGTTCAAATGGGATTTAAGTTTTGGTTCGTTAGAGCATTAAAAGTATTTCTTGCAGTAGCAGCCTTACTTTTTATAGTTGAGTTGCTTAAACAGCATTCAGTTCAAGAAGCATTAATTTTTGCTTGTACTTGGTCTTTAATTACAACAACAGTGTTTATATGTTCAAGATTATATCAATCACGTAAAGGTGTAGAGTGTGCTTTATGTAATGATATTCCAGACAAAAGTGATAAAAACACCTAACAAGCGCCTTAGCTCCGACAATGTTAAGTTGTCATGGCTTTGGCAAACAACGCAAAAAGCCATGCCAACACATTGCGTGTTAGGCGGGCGTTGTGGCTGTAGAATTACTCTTTTTTAAGAAAAACAGCCTGTTTTATGGGTTCCAAATGCATTACCTAATGCTTTAAAAACGCTTAGAGTTAATCACAGGAGCTCGTTTTTTAATTGAATTTGGCTGTTAGAGTTATTCTACAGCCTCGTTGTGGCTGTAGAATTACTCTTTTTTAAGAAAAACAGCCAGTTTTGTGGGTCCTAAATGCATTGCCTAGTGCTTTAAAAACGCTTAGAGTTAATTGTAGGAGCTCGTTTTTTAATTGAATTTGGCTGTTAGAGTTATTTTACAGCCTCGTTACTAAACTTTACAAGAATCTGCTCCATATCAACTTGTAGTGCAGTAATCTGTGTACTCCAATGATTATTTATACTTTTGCAGGCTCCAATTATTTATTACATGGAATGACCTGCGGACTTATTATGTCTAAGCTATTTAACGCGCCAATGGCTTTATTTTTTCGACAATCTCCAGAGCTAGTTCTTCTGATGATGCAGATAATAAAGTTTCGCTGAATATTAGGTTATTAGTACAACCGTGTAAATTCATTACCACTGAACCAGACTCTCTTAGACAAATGATTAGTGCTGCACTATCCCAAGGCTTCATTATAGTATCTATCGCCGCATCAACTTGACCTAGAATTACTTGTACATGCTGTATGCAATCACCTGTAAATTTGAATAACTTTGCATCCTTAAATATTCTTTGCAATTCCCATGGGGTAGAGCCATTTTCTAACCAAGTTGAGGTCCCATGTATCCCAGACGCTGAAATAGTTGCATCTTTAATATGATTGACTACAGAGGACTCTGTAGGTACTTTTTCACTTTTATCATATTCTTCAACAAAGCACCCACCTCCTTCGAATGCATAACAGACCTTGTTAATACCTGGTAGGCTAATACAACCTATAACTGGTTCTCCATTTTTAATAAGGCTTATAAGCGAACCATAAACGGGTATACCCATTTTATACCAAGCAGTACCATCAATTGGATCGATCAGCCAATAAGTATCCTCTGATTCAACCCCTTCAGAGCCAAGTTCTTCACCATAAACTGGCGTGTTGGGATCAATTGATTTTAAATTTAGGCTTATAAACTTTTCAACACTAATATCAACTTCACTTACGTATGAGCTATCATTTTTAAGAGAGAATTTAGCATTTTTTTTAGATGCTTCAATCATATTAGATGCATCTTTTGCTATTTTAAGAACTTTAAACATTAGGTCTTCATACATGATTTTTAGCCTTTGTGCTGAATAAATATAAATTATATGAAATTAATACAAATATTAATGCTGAGTACGATATAAATGTATGTCCTTCGATGCTTTGATTATATAAAACTATACCTATTGATATTCCAAGAACAGGTGAGAGTAATTGGTATATTGAAAGTATGTCAAAGCTAACCACCTTAGTTGAACTTACAAACAATAATAGAGGAAGCACAGTAAGTATCCCTAGAATTGACAAGTATAAAATTTCAATTAACTCCCAATCTGAAATAAGCGCAAAATTAACAAATGGAAGTATAATTATTCCGATAGGAAGCATTAAGCTAGTTTCATAGAATAATGCTTTTACAGGCTCTAAGTTATACTTAGAGTGCCAAAGTATGTAGGCCGCAAATGGTGCTGCTATAGCAAACCCTATAATCGGGAAAACGCCTTTGAGATAGCACTCGAATGCAACAATCGCCAAGCATAATAATATACAAATAATTGAACTTCTATGAGCAACGCTACTCAACATATGCCCAACAGTAAGGAGAAGTACTGGTAATATTAAGTATGCAAAACTTGCTTCGATAACATAGCCAGCTTTAACTGCAACCGCATACCCTCCCCAATTAATTGTCAATAAACACGCCGGTACAATACTGAGTTTTAGCTCTAAAAACGAAAATACATTTCTTTTGCTTATTAATAAGAATAATAAGACGACTAGAAAGGTAGAAATCATCTGAACAGACAGTAAAATTAAGGGGGGGTACTTGCCAATAAAATAAAAGTATATCGGCAAAGACCCCCAAATCACGTTAGCAATAATTGCTTTCAAGTGACCTTTGAACATCAGTAGGCGCACTCAATGCAATAAGTTTTATCTACCATTCTGTGTATAGCTTCGTCATCAGTTAAAGCTTTGACTTCCGTTAAGGGAACCCACTTTAAATTTTTTGATTCTTGACTGATTTTTACTTTGGCATCTTCAGGAGCTACGATATAGCAAGTCACATCAAAGTGTGGATGACTTTTAATACCTTTGTATTCTGGAATTTCATGTATATCTAAATCAATTATGAAAGAACCATCCAGTGTCAAACCAACGATACCGCTTTCCTCAATAGCTTCACGCAAACAAGCATTTAAAAAACTACTATCTTCTTCTTCTATATGGCCCCCTAACTGAAACCACTTACCTAATTTAGCATGCTCGGTTAGTAAAACAGATTTCCCGTCATGAGATACAATCCAAGCAGATGCTGTAAAATGGCCAGCTGTATTAGTTAGATATATTGGGTTTTCGTTAGCTCTTAAAAAATTAAGCATTTTCTGCTTATACTGAATTTCAACCGAACCTTCAGAGGAATAATTTGAAAGTATTTCTTCAAGGTCATTTTTAACATTTAATGAGTTCATCGTGTTAATCCAACAAATAATTTAATTAAAGGGTGCTTTTCCAGCTTGATAACGCTGAGTGCAATTTACTTTCTAATAATTCAAAATCAATTGATTCATGAGCCAAGCAAATGAATGAATTATGCCCCTGCAAAACAAATACACCATTTGTTATGAACTCCTTTTTTAAGAGTTCTCTTGACGTGTAATTATTTATCATCGAGTCTGAAAATTTAAGGTCAAATAAAGTATTGTCTAATAGTGGGACAGCTTTTAAGTATTCATTTGTCCCTGAAAGTTGAATAGCTTTGTTAAAAGTATCAACTACCTTTTGGCAAGCGTCTTTAATTCTTACATAGCCGTTCCGCTCTTGCATAATGTTAGCAACTATAATCCCTGCACTTGCCGAAAGAGTTTCCTTTGTATGAGTGCCACCAATTCTTGCTTCACGGTATATCTGCAATTGCTCTGGTTGACCCATTAGGATTGATAAAGGAAGACCGTTTCCTATCGCTTTCCCTAAGACAATATAGTCAGCTTCAAACTTTGATGTATCAATATAGCCACCAGCGCTCCCTCTACCTGCAGTTTTTGTTTCGTCTATTATAATTTTAATCCCATATTTTGAAGCAAGTTTAAGGGCCTTACTAAATGTTTCTAAGGGAATAAATGCTAACTGGTAGACATCAATAGCAAATGCGGCAGCTTGTGAACCGTGTATACTTAAAAGCGATTCTAAGTAATCCAAGTCCCCATCTAACCAATTAAATACTTGCTCTGAATCATCAATACCGCGCATTCCAGTTTTGAACCGTGTTTGTATACGCTTGTCACTACCAGGCCATTCATGCCAACTAGGTGTCTTTGCAAGTTGTGTGTCATGCCATCCCAAAAAACCACACCGGATTATTTTCTTTCGTCCTGTTTCGATCATAGCGCAACGTATAGCTGCAGTGACCGCCTCTGAACCTGTTTTAAAAATTGAGACAACCTTATGTGACTTGTACACACTTTCATATACGCTTGCTAACTGTGTATGTACTTCTGAAAAGCCTGGATAAGAAAGCCCTTTTTTCAACTCTGATGTAATTTTAGAGATAAATTCAGGGTCTGAATGACCCAATATTACTGGTCCCAAACCTAAAACAAAGTCCGTATATTCTTTGTTATTTTGGTCAAATATAGAACTTTCTGAACCGTGACTAAATAATATAGGCTCATTTTTAGCATCAAAGTATCTATCACTTCCGACTAAAGGGGATAACATATTTAATTTCCTTTTATAGAGTAGCTACATGTTGTAAATGTTCTTTTTTAGGTAGTTTTTTCCAGCCATCATGACTAAACCCATACATTCTTATTAACCAACGATCATTTCCATCGTAAAATGAGTCATTTTTCAAATCGTCTCTGCCGTGTAATAATGTTCGGTTGTTTAGAATCAGCACTTGCCCAGGCTCAACAACGAGCCTATCTACGTTATTTGCATCATCTAGATATTCTTTTAAGCGTTTCAATGCATTTTTAGCTCGTATAGTGTCACCTTTGAGTTTTGAATAGCTGAATCGAATGCTCAGACGGTCTCCGTATTGGGAAATTACACTAACTCCCTCTAAGTTATGTTCAACATCGAAACTAGATTGGCTAGTTGTACTAAATTCTGGCCGCATTAAATCTCTTACTACAGAAAATGGTAAGCTTTTCAAAATATCTTCTAAGTACCAAACTCGTGTCGCACATTTAGCTGGGTTTCTAATGCTAGCTAATCCAAAAACATTTGGAGCTATACAATACCCTGCATTGTTCGAGAATATTTCTTCAGGCCATAAACCATTTACAACCTCGGTATGAGGCATCAACTGTTTAGTCGAACGACTTTTATATACTTCATTATTTAGGGCTGGCATAACCATATGAGCTAAACGACCTTTCATTTCGCCTTTATAGCTTGCCACTTTGTGACCAGTTGATGAAATTAGCCCCATGAGGATTGCTGCAGGAATTTTCCACGACTCATTTTCTGGAGGTGTATCATTTATCGGAGTTAATGGCATAAAAGAAGTATCAAAGCAGTTCTTGAATAAAATCCAATCGTAACGCTCATCTTCTTCAAAATTTTCTATTAAAGAAAGGTCTATTTTTTTGTCAATAATTTCATTTCTAATAACTTGTTTAACTAACTCACTAATTACATAAGGCTGAGTTTCTTGATCGTATAAACTCAGCTGTTTTTCTAATTTTTGTTGTAACAAGCTGCAAGATTCAAAATCTATCTCAAGCCCTCTACCGTTAGTATTTTCTTGAATTGGAAACACTATTTAACCTCCTTTTAAACCATACTCTCAAAAAATAAAGCAACTAAATTCACTGCAATTTCTGTATGTTACACAGGTAATTGTGCACAATCTTGCACAACAGATGTTAGGAAAGTGGCGAATGGAGTAAAGTTTAAGCAGGTTGGGTTAATGGATTTAGAAAAGAGTCCTGAGTAAAAATGTTTGAAAATTATAGGATGCCACCCCTATCTATGGTTTTAATAAAGGGGCTAAATCTACTAATGTATCTAAAAAATTCCTAACCCTAGGTGGTGTATTTTCTCTTTTTAGGAATAAAGCTTGTAGCTTAACTTTATGGGTCCAATTAGTTAGACAGGGGATTAATTTACCCTCAGCAATCAAATCAGAGCATGTAAAATCTAAGAGGGTAGTAACTCCCGAGCCGTCTAGTGCAAATGACATGAGCATTTCATCGCTATCGCATATGTGAGAGGCTCCTATGTCTACCAAAAACACATGCCCATTTTCAATAAAGCCCCATTTACTACCAGTTTTACAGTGGCGATAATTTACACACGGTAAATCTCTTAGCTGGTTCGGATGCACAGGATAATCATATTTATCCCAAAATGATTTACTAGCTACAACGTAGGTGTCAAAAGACGTTATAGTGCGACAGATGTAGCTGCTATCTTGTAATTCTCCAAGATGAAGTGCTACATCAACTTTCTCATTTACTAGGTCACAAACATTATTATCTACTAATATTTTTAAAATAACTCCTGGATACTTTTCTTTAAACTTTCTGAGTAGAGTATGAAAGTTTTTATTATCAAGTACAGTGGGAATTTTAATGCATAGACCACCAGCATCATTGTTTGAAAAATTAGATAGGAGTTCATTACTTGACTGAAGTAAATAGTTTAATTCCCGACATTTATCTAATAATTTCTCCCCTTCTTCGCTAAGTGAAAAACTTCTGGTTGTCCTATTAATTAATCTTATCGAATAGATTGATTCAAGCTCATAGATGTGATTAGTTAAAGTACTCCGTGATTGTCGTAAAATACGGGATGCTTTACTAAAGCTACCAAGGTTTGCGACGTGGTAAAATGATTGCATTAAGAGGCTAAGTTTTGGGTTCATTTCAGAATTATTTACGCACATGTTATTATTATCTTTTATGAAAATGTTCGTAACTTAACATAGAATATAAGGTAAGCGTATAGCTAACGACACCTCATAGCTTAGTTCTTAAGGAACATTGATCGCGTAACTTCCTATTTTAAAACGGCAAATTTCACTCTCTTTTTCAATGGATTGACGCTTACAATTTTCCGCTAGTAGCTTTAGTACACGGTGTATCTTGTGGCTGCACCGTGTTTGCTCCATGCAATCTAGAATATCATCCAACCAAAGATAACTGCACTTGCTCGCTCTAAATGTTGAGATCGCACACTTAAACATAGTTGCCGCACTATGGCAGATAAAACGCTTGATAAGTGTTTGCAGTATGCTCAGCCAAACCAATGATTCGGCAATGTGTGGATCTCGTGTGATAAACCCTTTAAGGTTATTCCATGACTTTAGCTCTTTGAAATGGAACTTAGGATGACACCCATCTTAACCCGAATGCACGGTTTCCATTAAGCTGTTGTAATGATCCATTGACATAACGACAGCATCTCTGCGGGTAATGATTGCATAGTCTGCATCATTCACTACATGATCGAGTACAGATTTAAGCCCATTTCTTGCTTCAGTAAAAGACACTATTCTCATAATTAACTCACTTTAAGTTGTACAACTAATAAGACAAGTTTAATTAAAAACTATAACGTGTCCAAGATTGAGTACACGTTATACTTAAGCAACTAACGAGGCTGTAAAATAACTCATTTTTAATTTATTTTTATTGATAGTTCAACAATAGCTGAGTTCCTATTTTTGGTTCAATCGGTTACTTTGATTTTACGTAAAATATAAAAAGAGGGTTTGGTGTTGTTTTAATGGACGTTTTAGAAGGTATTATAGTGGTTTAGTGGCTGATTTAAGACATCGATAATGTAAAAAACTGGTGTTAACTGGTTGGTTTTTTTCGTTGGGTTTCGTGGTACTCAAGCCAACCTACGTTACTTAGTTTAACACCGAGCAAGCTTATGCCTTACAACTTACAACTTACAACTTACAACTTACCCGCTATTATCCAATGCATAAAAAAAGCAAGCCAGTAGGCTTGCTTTTTACATTCTTAAACTTTCAAAGCGTTACACTTTCAAGTAGTCCATGATCCCTTCGGCGGCGTTACGCCCTTCAAAGATTGCGGTGACTACTAAGTCTGAGCCGCGCACTATATCACCACCAGCAAAGATTTTTGGGTTGGTTGTTTGATGTGTAAACTCACCTTTTTCTGGTGCGTTAATGCCGCCCCAGTGATTTATCTCTACATCGTATTTTTCTAACCAGTCCATTTTGTGTGGTTTGAAACCAAATGCCATTATTACTTGGTCGGCTTCAATCACATGTTCTGAGCCAGGTACTACTTCTGCGCGGCTGCGGCCTTTTTCATCTGGTTCACCCATTTGGGTTTTTACCATTTGTACGCCTGCTACATGGCCGTTGTCGTTTAGTACTATACCTGTTGGTTGCACGTTAAAGGTAAATTCAACACCCTCTTCTTTGGCGTTTTTCACTTCACGTCTTGAACCTGGCATATTTTCTTCATCACGACGATAAGCACAAATTACTTTTTCTGCGCCTTGACGAATCGAGGTACGAAGACAATCCATCGCTGTATCGCCACCTCCAAGTACCACGACTTTTTGATCTGCCATATCAAGGTATTCTTGATTTGATTCGTCGTAACCCATTACGCGGTTTGTATTGCCAATTAAAAACGGTAGTGCATCATGAACGCCTGGTGCATCTTCATTTTCAAGGCCCGCTCGCATACTTTGATAAGTCCCCACTCCCAAAAATACTGCGTCGTATTCTGCCAATATTTCATCCATCGTGATATCAACACCAACTTCAACATTGAGTTTAAATTCAACACCCATTTCGGTGAAAATTTCACGACGTTTTTGCATAACTTCTTTTTCAAGTTTAAACGATGGAATACCGAACGTTAGCAGACCACCAATTTCTGGATGACGGTCAAATACCACGGGTTTTACACCATTTCTCACCAGAATATCAGCACAACCTAGACCCGCAGGGCCTGCGCCGATGATAGCTACTTTTTTATCTGTCCATACAACGTAGGACATGTCAGGCTTCCAGCCCATTTTAAACGCGGTATCGGTAATATATTTTTCAATATTACCAATCGTTACAGCACCAAATTCTTCGTCAAGCGTACAGGAGCCTTCGCATAAGCGGTCTTGTGGGCATACGCGGCCACACACTTCCGGTAAACTATTTGTACGGTGTGACAGCTCTGCTGCTTCAAGAATGCGACCTGTACGAATTAACTTTAACCACTGTGGGATATAGTTATGTACTGGGCATTTCCATTCACAATATGGGTTACCACAATCAAGACAACGATCGGCCTGAGAGTTTACTTGCTTCTCTGAAAAGGGTTCGTAAATTTCAACAAATGACTTTTTACGTGATGAAATTGGCTTCTTGCGGGGATCAACCCGCTGCACGTCTATAAATTGATATACATTTTCGCTCATACTACCCCCTTACTGTGCTTGAACACGAAGTTCAGCACTACTGCGAGCGCGATGCCCGAGTAAACTTTTCACATCACTTGATTTCGGTTTAACAAGTTTGAATTTTGGTAAATACGCTTCAAAACTGGCTAAAATGTTTTCTGCACGGCTTGAACCGGTTAGCTCCAAATGCTCAGCAATTAGACCTCGTAAGTGTTCTTGATGTGACGCAAGCTCATCTAATAGCACGACTTCAACAAGCTCTGGATTGATGCGTTTTTCAAAATCATTACGCTCATCCAATATATAGGCAAAACCACCGGTCATACCTGCACCAAAGTTAACGCCTACATTACCTAGTACACAAACAACGCCACCGGTCATGTATTCACAGCCATTATCACCCACGCCTTCAACAACCGCTTGCACACCTGAGTTACGAACAGCAAAGCGCTCACCTGCACAACCTGCTGCAAATAATTTGCCGCCTGTTGCACCATATAAACAGGTATTACCCGCGATAGTCGCTTCATGGCTTTTAAACGAAGACCCTAGCGGTGGGCGAATAACGAGCTTACCGCCCGCCATGCCTTTACCAACGTAATCGTTGGCATCGCCTACTAGCGTCATTTCTAGACCACCGGCATTCCAAACACCAAACGATTGACCCGCTGTACCATGTAATTCAATTGATACAGGATCTGCTGCCATCCCTTGGTTACCATGCTTATCGGCAATATAACCCGATAACATCGCGCCCACTGAACGGTCAGTGTTACAAATACGACTGACTAATGAAATACCACTGCTGGTATCAATTGCTTGTTGCGCTTTTGCTAATAGCGTTTCATTTAACTTACCTAAGTAATGAGACGTATTAGGCGCGCTACAATAAAGCGTTTCACCGGTTGGGTTATTAGGCTGTGCAATCACTGACGATAGGTCAATTTTTTGCTGTTTCGCCGTTTTACCTTCAATCGCTTCAAGCAAATCAAGACGGCCAATGAGGTCTGTTAATTTAACAACCCCTAGGCTTGCCATAATTTCACGCGCTTCTTGAGCAATAAACTTAAAGTAGTTCATCGCCATTTCAGGTAAGCCGTGGTAATGCTTTTGACGTAGCGTTTCGTCTTGCGTTGCAACACCGGTCGCGCAGTTATTCAGGTGGCAAATACGTAGATATTTACAGCCTAATGCAACCATAGGCCCCGTACCAAAACCAAAGCTCTCAGCACCTAAAATAGCGGCTTTGATGATATCTAACCCGGTTTTTAAACCACCATCTGTTTGTAAGCGAATACGATGACGTAAGCCATTTTCAACCAGCGCTTGTTGTGTTTCAGCCAGACCAAGTTCCCATGGGCTACCTGCATATTTAACCGAGGTAAGCGGGCTTGCACCGGTACCGCCGTCGTAGCCTGAAATAGTGATTAAATCAGCATACGCTTTTGCTACACCGGTTGCGATAGTGCCAACACCTGGCTCTGAAACCAGTTTCACTGAAATTAACGCTTTTGGATTAACTTGCTTTAAATCGAAAATCAGCTGGGCTAAATCTTCAATCGAATAAATATCGTGATGCGGCGGTGGTGAAATCAAGGTTACACCCGGCACCGAGTAACGAAGCTTTGCAATATACGGGGTTACTTTTTCACCCGGTAATTGACCACCCTCGCCTGGCTTTGCACCTTGCGCTACTTTGATTTGGATAACGTCAGCACTGCGTAAGTAATGCGGTGTTACACCAAAACGCCCTGACGCAACTTGTTTAATACGTGAGTTTTTCTCCGTACCGTAACGAAGCTTATCTTCGCCGCCTTCACCTGAATTTGAACACCCGCCTAAACGGTTCATTGCAATTGCAAGTGCTTCATGCGCTTCTGGTGATAATGCACCAATACTCATTGCAGCAGAGTCAAAACGCTTATATAGCTCAGTTGCAGGCTCAACCTCATCAATATTAATGCCTTCAGCTGGCAGTTTAAGCGATAACATGTCACGTAATGTAGCAATTGGGCGTTTATTCACTAAATCAGCGTACACGCTGTAATCAGTGTATTCACCTGAGCGCACTGCTTTTTGCAGCGTTTGAATTACATCAGGGTTGTACGCGTGGTACTCACCACCGTGAACATATTTTAATAAGCCCCCATGGCTTAATAATTTACGTTTGCTCATTGCTAAAGTATGCAGTTTGCGTTGGTCATCATCAAAGTCAGTAAAGCAGGCACCTTTAATACGACTTGCTACACCGTGGAAACACGTCTCAACAATACTGTCTGATAAGCCTACTGCTTCAAATAACATTGAACAACGATACGATGCCACGGTACTAATACCCATTTTTGACATGATCTTGTACAGGCCTTTGTTGATCGCATTACGATACGCCAAAGTAACCTGACAATAGCTTTTATTAATCACTTTATTATCGCTCATCGCAACCAGTGATTCATACGCTAAGTATGGGTAAATAGCCGTTGCACCAAAACCAAGTAATACCGCAAACTGATGTGCGTCGCGCACACTGCCGGTTTCAATAATGATGTTTGATTCACAACGTAAATTGTTATCAACAAGACGCTTTTGCACCGCACCAACCGCCATAGCCGCAGGAATTGGTAATTGATTCTCATCAAAATTACGGTCACTTAAAAACAACATGACACAGCCAGCAGCCGCTTTTTCTTGTGCTTCATCACAAATACGAACTACCGCATCGCCCAGATTTTCATCTTTGTTGTAGGTAATGTCTATTTTGCAATAACTGTAGTGCGCTTGATCGGCGCTGAGTAATTGTTGCATGTCTGCATACATCAAAATAGGTGTATCAAACTGCAATCGCTTAGCGTGACCTGTGGTCTCATTAAATACGTTTTGCTCACTACCGATGCACGTTGCCAACGACATTACGTGATTTTCACGCAGTGGATCAATTGGCGGATTTGTAACTTGTGCAAACTTCTGGCGGAAGTAATCAAATAAAGAACGGTTACCTTCAGAGAGCACTGCAAATGGCGTGTCGTCCCCCATAGAACCCGTTGCTTCTTGACCAATTTCACCCATCACGCGAATAACGCTATCAAGCTCTTCATTGGTGTAGCCAAACATTTTTTGATATTTGGCCAAGGTTTCGTCATCAAATGAACGATTTCCTGCATCTTGTTCTGATAATTGCTCAAACGGGGTTAAACGCTTAACGTTTTCTTCAAGCCAAGCTTTGTATGGATGGCGAGATTTTAAATCCTGATCAATTTCATCAGAATGCCAAATTTTCCCCTGCTGAGTATCTATTACAAGTAACTCACCTGGACCGACTCGGCCTTTCTCAACCACTTCATCGGCGGTGTAATCCCAAATACCCACTTCAGAGGCAAGTGTGATAAAACCATCTTGGGTGATCACATAACGCGCAGGGCGCAGACCATTACGATCCAAGTTACACGCAGCAAAACGACCATCAGACATTACAATACCCGCGGGGCCATCCCATGGTTCCATGTGCATTGAGTTAAAGTCATAAAATGCCCGTAAGTCATCATCCATTGCACGGTTTTTTTGCCATGCCGGTGGCACAAGCATACGCATAGCACGGAACAAATCCATGCCGCCCGCTAAAAACAGCTCAAGCATGTTATCTAAGCTTGATGAATCTGAACCCGTTTCGTTTACAAACGGTGCCGCTGATTGTAAATCTGGGATCAGTGGCGATGAGAACTTATATGAACGTGCACGTGCCCATTGGCGGTTACCTTGAATGGTATTAATTTCACCATTGTGCGCTAAATAGCGAAATGGCTGTGCTAATGGCCAACGTGGCTGTGTATTTGTTGAAAAACGTTGGTGAAAAACACAAATCGCACTAGTCATGCGAATATCAGCCAAGTCTAAATAAAAATTAGGTAAATCTACCGGCATCATTAGGCCTTTGTAGATAGTCACTAAGCCTGACAAGCTGGCAATATAAAAACCGTCGTCTTCGCTTAAACGCTTTTCAGCACGACGACGCGCAACATACAAACGGCGCTCTAAATCTTTAGGACGCCAACCTTCTGGTGCACTTACAAAGATTTGCTCAAACTTTGGTAATTGCTTGATTGCAATAGGCCCTAAGCATGACTCATCAGTTGGTACTACACGCCAACCTTGAATATTGAGGGTTTCTTTTTCGAGTTCTTCACTCAATATATCTTTAGCAGCTTGCGCAAGTACTGGATCTGAATTTAGGAAAATCATACCTACAGCATAATTTTTACCCAGGTGCCAATTTTTTTCAGCGGCAATAGCGCGGAAGAAACTGTCTGGTTTTTGTAATAATAAACCACAGCCATCGCCTGTTTTACCGTCGGCAGATATACCACCACGGTGTTCCATACGGTCTAAACCCGTGATCGCTGTACGAATTAAGCGATGACTTGCCTGACCATTAACTTGGGCTATTAAGCCAAAGCCACAATTATCTTTTTCTAATTTTGAGTCGTATAACATAGACCCCTCCCCTTGCTACAACAGCTAGCTATGAATGACCTTCTCGACGGTTTGCTAGCAGACAGTCAAAACTATCGCCAATTGTACATTGAGTCAATAGTGTTTTGAATACATATTCACATTCTTGAATATTTCTCACCACAACACAATCTTTTTATTTCATGCCTTTTTTTAACATTTAGCGATATTTTGGTCATTATTTTTTTATGACACTGGTGTCATAATTAACAAGTTGTAAAATCACAAAATAAAAACAGTACAGTTTACGTAAACGTAAGCCTCGTCAAAAGTGAATAAATATTCACTAATCCATTCACCGATATATTTGCTTTAGCCTAAATAGTTGCCATTTAATTTGCACACTTGAGCAGCGTTACTCGTACCTGTAGAGCGCTGGCTCTAATCTAGACGCAAATTGTTATATATAAAAGGCAGCTAACTAATGCATAAAAATAATAAAATGTAGCTTTACTGCATAATTAATACTGATTGACCCTGCAAGTTTAAGAACTTAACCGCGCCGCTCTTTACCTCAACGCAAAGCATACATGTCCGCAGCGGACACTTTAACTGTCCGCGGACAGTTAAAAAATACAAAATAAAAATAATAAACAATAAAATCAAACACCTAAATATTGGCATGCTTTTCGGATAATAAACTTATGATAGTTAATGGACAGCACCATGTTTATTTTAAGCATTTTTTTAGTTTCGCCAGTTACCATGATTTTAGTTGCATACATGATCACTGTTTTTGAAAAATCACATGCCTAGCCATTCACTCGTGGCTTTGCCTTTAAAGCAAGCAACCCAATTTAGTTATGCTGATTTTAAGTAAGGGATAAAAATGATCAAAGATACCAGCGCACAAGATGTAAGCGTAAAACCTACAACTAACTATAAGAAGACGTTGATCATTGTTTTGACTCTGCTGTTATTTATTGTTTTGTGTAGCCAAGTTTTTATTGCACAGACCTCTGCAAGCGTGTCTGTAGAACTTAAACGCGTAAATACAGCAACTGTGATTATTGATACGTTAATAAGAGACGTAGCCGCAAGTGGCAAAATAGTTGCTGCAAATGCGCCTCAGGTATACAGCCCTGAACGTGGTTTTGTAGATTTGAAAGTTAAAGCAGGTGATAAAGTACAACTAGGTGATGTTATAGCCACGTTAGAAAGCCCCGAATTAACTAACGAATTAAAACAACAACAATCTGTTTTGCAACGCTTACATGGAGAGCAACAACGCAAGCACTTAGAAGCCCGTCGTCAAACACTCAGCCTAAGTAAAACACTCGATATGGCTCAAGTTGAGCTCAATGCAGCGGATAGAGAAAATCGTCGCGCCCAACTTTCAATTGAAAAAAACCTTATCAGTCAAATTGATTTAGAAAAAGCGGTAGATGAGTTAGCGCGTGCCAAATTAACATTTAAACATGCACAACAAGAAGCTTTACTTGCTAAAGACACCCTTGCCTTTGAGCTACAAGCAGCACAAAGTGATGTTAACCGCCAACAGCTAGTCGTTGATGATTTAACGCGTAAAGTTAATAACTTATCTATTCAAGCATCGGTTACCGGTATTGTCGGGAATTTATTAGTGCAAGAGAAATCAGCCGTTATACAAAGTCAGGCACTGATGACTTTAGTTGATTTAAGTAATTTTGAAGCTCAACTACAAGTACCTGAAAGTTACGCCAACGAGCTGGGTTTAGGGATGCAAGTTGAATTAAAGCTCGGCGCTAGAACTGTAATGGGTGTACTTTCTGCGATCTCCCCTGAAGTTAATAATCGCGAAGTCACTACCCGTGTCCGTTTTGATGAGCCACTTGATAACATCCGTCAAAATCAACGCCTCACGGCACGTATTATATTAGATAACCGTGACGATGTGTTAATGATTAAACGCGGTGCATTTATGCAACAAGGTGGCACTGTGGCTTACAAAGTAACCGGAGATACTGCTACCAGAATTCCTATCAGCATTGGTGCCACCAGCATTACCGCCGTTGAAATTTTACAAGGTGTAGCGCCAGGTGATGAGTTAATCATTTCCAGCTACAGCGAATTTAAGCAAGCCGACACTATATTATTACGCTAAAGACTAACAACCTAAACGATAACAACCAAATTAAGTGATATAAACAGGATCCCAACCATGTTAAAAATGAACAATATTAGTAAGATGTACCAAACTGAAATGGTACAAACCCACGCACTAAGAGATTTTAACTTAAACGTTAATGAAGGCGAGTTTATTGCCGTTACAGGCCCAAGCGGTTCAGGTAAAACCACCTTTTTAAATATTGCCGGTATGTTAGAACCCTTTAGCGACGGTGAATATTTTTTAGATGATATTAATGTAGGCAAGCTTAATGACAACCAACGCGCTGACTTACGCAATCAAAAAATTGGTTTTATCTTTCAAGGATTCAACCTTATCCCTGATTTGAATCTCTATGAAAATATTGAAGTACCGCTACGTTATCGTGGTATTAAAGCCAACGAGCGAAAACGCCGTATTGAGCAATGTTTAGAACAAGTCGGTTTGGCCTCACGAGCAAAACATTTACCACAACAATTATCGGGTGGTCAGCAGCAGCGCGTAGCGATTGCCCGCGCACTTGCAGGTGAACCTCGCTTTTTATTGGCTGATGAACCAACTGGTAACCTCGATAGCCTTATGGCACGTCAAGTTATGGAGTTACTTGAACAAATTAATCGCGATGGCGCCACCATTATTATGGTGACTCACGACCCTGAACTTGCCCGCAGAGCACCGCGTAATATTCAAGTAGTTGATGGTCAACTTGCCGACTTTACCTTGTACCAAGGTGCGCAAAATCTTAAAAATGTGGCTGGAGTGTAACTTATGCTATTACATTATCTTGATTTAAGTTGGCGTAGCTTTAAGCGCACGCCATTAGTCAGCTTTTTAATGGTACTGGCAATTGCAATCGGTATTGGTATCACCATGACCAGCTTAAGTGTTTACCATATGATGTCGACGGATCCTATTCCTGAAAAAAGCAGTCAATTATACAACGTGCAATTACAAACCATGGATGAAGGCCGTACCTGGTGGAAATACGACAACATGCCTTTACAGCTTACCTATCAGGATGCGGTAAACCTACTAAATGCCCCTGTAGAAACAAACAAAGTGGCTATGGTACGTTCAGGATTTTCAGTGCACCTTAATTCAGATACGTTAAAGCCATTTATTGGCGGTGCTCGTTTAACAACGCCTGATTTCTTTAACATGTTCAATGTACCATTCATCTATGGTGGAGTATGGACACAACAGCAAGAGCAAACTGCTGCGCCTGTGGTTGTACTGAGTGAAAAAATCAATGATAAGTTATTTGCAGGTGAAAACTCCGTCGGAAAAATGATCTATCTTGACGATCTAAGTTACGAAGTTATTGGGGTAATCGCTGACTGGCAATTAACAACCAAATACTATGATTTAAATAACGGTGCTTTTAACGATACTGAAGAGCTATTTATGCCTTTTAGCTTGCTTGAAGCGAATGAGTTCAATAATTGGGGTAATACTAACGGCTGGAAACATGAGGTTACTCATACCTTTAAAGATAAACTGCAATCAGAGAGGTTTTGGATTCAGTTTTGGGTGCAATTGCCCGATGAAAAAGTAAAAAATAAATACCAAGACTACTTACTTGCCTATATGCAAGACCAACAAAAAAATGGTCGTTTTAATCGAAAAGAGCTTCAATACACATTGCGTGACGTAAAACAATGGATGGCCTACAACGATGTTGTAAGTGAAGACAACAAAATTTTAGTGGCACTAAGCTTTATGTTTTTAGCTGTGTGCTTAGCAAATATACTCGGACTCTTATTAGCTAAATTTTTGCGTCGCGCGCCTGAAGTGGGTGTTCGCCGTGCACTTGGAGCCAGCAAACGCCAAATATTTTTACAACACTTAGTCGAAGTTGCAATGCTGGGCTGTTTTGGTGGGCTGCTTGGTATCGTGCTCGCACAAATAGGTTTATTAGGCGTACGTCAAAGTTATGATTATTACTCATCATTAGCAACAATGGATTTAACGATGCTTATAAGCGCACCACTTATTGCTATCACCACCTGTATTCTTGCTGGGCTTTACCCTGCTTGGCTGGTGTGTCGCACTAATCCTGCTATTTACTTAAAAAGCCAATAAAGGAGCTATCACTATGTTAGAGATCAAACCTATATTTCATGCACTGTGTCGCTCCAAAGTGGGCGCTATGTTACTACTGATCCAAATAGCAATTACAACTGCGATTGTCAGTAATGCCGCTTTTATTATTCAAGATAAAATAAGCTTTTTGAGCCAGGAAACAGGTTACCCTGAGCAAGATATTTTCCTATTTAATGTTATGACGTTTGGTAAAGACGTAAATGTTACGCAACAGTTTGAATTAGATGAAGCCATGATCAGGCAATTACCTGGTGTGGTAGGTGCAGCAATGAGTAGCAGTGCCCCATTAACTGGTAGTGGTAGTGCGTCTGACTTTAGCCTAAAACCCGCGCCACAAGAAAGCCTATCAGTCAGAACAGGGTACTTTTTTATTGATGAGCACGGTGTTAACACTTATGGCGTAAAACTAATAGCAGGTAGAAATTTTACCGAAGAGGAAGTAGTCGTTACTAACAACTTTGAAAAACAAGCGAATGTAACAATTGTGTCTCAAGCCTTACTAACGGAGCTATTTCCTGATGGAAACGGGCTTGGTAAAACGGTTTATTTTGGTGATATTCCCTTAAAAATTGTGGGTGTAGTTGAAAAAATGATGGGACCATGGCTAAAAGACAGCCGCCCAGATAACCTAGCATTCATTCCTTTTATTAATGCCACTAGTTCAGCAAATTTTGTAGTACGAACTGAGCCGGGACAACGTGCGTCCGTTATTAAGCAAATTGAAGAAGCGATGCTCAATAATTACAATAAACGCGTTATTTCACGTATCCGAGGGCTTGATGAAAGCAAGGCAGAATATGTTGCCCAAGATAAACTCATGATGCGAATGTTGATTGTGCTGATCACTATTTTAGTGTTGGTAACTGCACTGGGGATTTTTGGCTTAACCTTATTTAACATCAGTAAACGCACCAAGCAAATTGGTACTCGTCGTGCGCTTGGGGCTAGAAAGTCTGCAATAATTAACTACTTTTTAGTTGAGAATGCGATGATTTGCTGCGTGGGCTTAGTGCTTGGGGTTATAGTAGCGCTATTGCTCGGGCAAATATTGATGCAGTATTTCTCTATTGCAGCGCTACCGCCTAGCTACATCATCATTACTGCCATGGGAGTGTTTTGTATGAGCTTATTAGCCGTATTTGGTCCCGCCAAACGAGCGGCAAATATTTCACCAAGCATAGCAACTCGCACTATTTAATAGTAATCAATAAGCTGTGCTACACTGTAAAATAGTGTAGCACTCAAATAAAACTACCCCTGAATTCGGATAATAACAGCGATTAAAAACAATAATATGGAAAAAATACTCATTGTAGATGACAACCCTGCAATTTTAGATGCGTTGTCATTATTATTAGAAATTCATGACTACCAAGTCGTCACCGCCGATACCCCTTTTGCAGCGCTGCAAGTTGTTAACTATCAACGCATAGACTTAGTTATTCAAGATATGAACTTCTCCGCCGACACAACCTCAGGTGAAGAAGGTAAAGATCTCTTTTATCAACTAAGAGCACAAAATCCGCACTTACCTATTATTTTAATTACCGCATGGACTGAACTTGCAACCGCTATTGAGTTAGTTAAAGCAGGTGCGGCGGATTATTTACCAAAACCCTGGGATGACAGCAAGCTTCTTACCTGCATTAGTAATTTAATTGAACTTGGGAAAACTAAACAAGTTAATGCCACCTTCACTCGCCACCAGCAAGAGCGACAAGCACCACTAGAAAACGCAAATCTTGCGGGCTTAGTGTTTGCAAGTACCGCAATGGAAAGTACCGTAACTATGGCGCTGCAAGTTGCAAAGTCTGATGTATCCGTACTGATCAGCGGCCCTAATGGCAGTGGTAAAGAATGCATCGCAGCCATTATTCAGCTCAATTCTCCCTTAGCAGCTAAACCGTTCATTAAAGTCAACGCCGGCGCCCTGCCAACCGAGCTAATAGAAGCTGAATTGTTTGGAGCTGAATCAGGTGCATTTACGGGGATCACAAAACAACGTATTGGTCGCTTTGAAGCTGCTGATGGCGGCACCTTATTTTTAGATGAAATAGGTAATTTACCGCTTTCTGGGCAAATGAAGCTACTTAGGGTATTACAAACTGGTGAATTTGAACGTTTAGGCTCCACACAAACACGAAAAGTTGATGTGCGTGTTATTTCAGCCACCAATGAAAATTTACCGAATGCGATTCAAGCCGGTCGCTTTCGTGAAGATTTGTATTATCGGCTGAATGTGATTGAGTTAGCGTTACCGGCGTTATCGCAACGACAAGACGATATAATGCCTTTGCTTAATCACTTTTTGCCAGAGCGTGAACTCAACTTACAAGCAGAGCAAGCATTAATAAAGCACACTTGGCCTGGTAACGTACGAGAACTTGAAAATGCCTGCAAACGTGTTGCGGTACTCAAACCAACTGGATTATTAGATATTAGCGACTTTGCTTTAACGCAAACAAATTCAAACATAACCACACCTAGTATAGAGCCAAGTAAAGCAGATATTGAATCAGCCATGCGCGAACATCAAGGTGTCATAGCCAAAGTGGCACGTCAATTTGGCTTAAGCCGCCAAGCGCTGTATCGTCGTTTGCAAAAAATGGATATTGACTATTAATGGCGTTCCCTCTTAATTCATTACCGTTGGCACATAAGATTAGCCTATATTGTGCTTTATCAAGCGCACTGCCCGTTTTACTCATTGGATGGCTATGTAAATTAAGTTTGCCTTGGCTTATTAGTAGTGCTGTAGGCAGTGCTATTTTAGCAATACTGCTGATAAGGCAATTGAGTTGTAACCTTGTAAAAGGCATGCAATCGCTCGAAACTGGTTTACTCAATTTTAAAGATGGTGAACTTTCAAGTTTACTCGCTTATAACCAGCGCGATGAGCTTGGCCAGTTGTGCCAATTGTATAACCAAACAGCTAAACAACTACGACAAGAAAAACAATGGGTTTATCAACGCGAACTTATGCTTGATAAAGTCCTGCAAAGCTCCCCGCAAGCTCTATTACTTATAAACGATAATGATACTGTTGTGTTTAGCAACCTAAGTAGTCGCGCACTTTTTAATTGTGCAAACGCACTTGAAGGTATGAAATTAACTGAACTACTTAAGTTAGCGCCAAAACAATTAGCCACAGCATTAGCACAAGGTTTTGATGGTTTATTTAGTATCGAAAAAGACGCCCAAGAAGCGCAAACATGGCATTTAGCAACAGGCGAATTTTTGCTGAACAATCAGCGCCATCACTTGTATATTTTTAAACAACTCACCCGAGAGCTTAGCCGACAAGAAGTTGCGGTCTGGAAAAAAGTGATCCGTATTATTAGCCATGAACTAAATAATTCATTAGGTCCAATGTCATCAATGTTACACAGTGCCCAACTGCTCGCAAATAAAGTAGATGAGCCTCGCTTAAGCCGGGTTTTTGCAACCATAGATGAGCGGATCGCGCATTTAACTGCATTTGTACAAGGTTATGGTAAATTTGCCAAGTTACCGCAACCTCAACGCAGCCCTATTGAATGGCCGACACTACTTACTTCACTGCAAACTCAATGGCAATTTCACTATCAAATTACACCGTCACAATACACAACCCATGCAGATCAAACACAAGTAGAGCAGTTACTTATTAATTTACTAAAAAATGCGCATGAGTCAGGCGCTGATCCACAGCATATCAATGTAAACATTAGCCATGATCAACACGCAACTTTAATTGCTGTCAGCGATAATGGCAAAGGCATGAGTGAGCAAGTAATGGCGAATGCACTTATTCCATTTTATTCAACTAAAACAAGCGGTAGCGGTTTAGGCCTGGCGTTATGTCGTGAAATTGCAGAAGCCCATCGTGGTCATATTAGTTTGCATAATCATAAACAAGGAGGATTAAGCGTACATGTTGTATTGCCTCACCAATCCAAAACACAAAAACAAAAACAATGAAATTGTAGGGGATCGCCATGCGTGTTAGCGCCTTTTACCCATTGCGGGGGTTGTCCTTCGCGTTATATGCTCAAACGAGCCAAGAGGTGATCGTCGTTGAAATTAAACACTTTTTAAACCTATAACCTATAGGGTGATTTGGGTATAGATGTCGCAAGGGCGTGTTGACCTTTGTGGATTGAAATTTGTTCAATCTAGGGGCGATTTAATCGCGGCGCGAGGTTTGGAATCGAGTGGGCTCGATAACTGCTCCTGCGTTATTCTACTGGCTCACATCCATGTGAGAATAAGTAAAAATCGAGCAAAGCTTCCGCGTCCTGCTCACGCCCCTTACCTACATCCGTGTAGGTAACAAAGAGTTAATCGCCCCTAGAAAGAACCCTTTGGGCAGCGCATGTTTGGCATTTATACTGCGTTATCGCCTATTTATGGGGAACAACCACACACCATAGGCGCTGCCTTGCCTAAATACCAAATAGACTGCTGCAAGATTAATCACGAAAGGTCAACACGCCCGAGCTAAACTATCGCCTTTCATCATATTGCCACAGACGTCGTAACTTAGACTCGCCAACCGCCACTGCGGTTAACTCGTTTTACTTCTATCTCACCTTAAAAATGTTTACAAGCAAAAGGCAATACGCGCCCCTTTTGTTTAATTATTAACTATTTAACTTATAAATAGGTGATTGCAACGCATTTTCATATGAAGCTGATATGTTATATAGTATCAACTTCAATCGCTTTTTATAAAAAATGTTAAGGATAATAAAATTGCTTTCCAAGTTACGCGTTGTTGCGACACTTTTTTTAAGTATAACATGTTGCTTTTCTTCATTAACTTATGCAGAAAAAAGAGAGCGGTATGATCCTTCTTTCTTTACGGTTTATTCGGTACAAACAGCCTTTGATATGGTTAATAGGCTCCCTGGTTTTAAAGTTGATCTAGGTAAAAGTGTTAGGGGTTTTTCAGGCGGCGCTGGGAACATTCTCATTGACGGCGCTAGATTATCTGCAAAATCCGGTGGCTTAAAAGAAGCATTACTACGGATCCCAGCGCAGCAAGTTGCCTATATTGAAATTAACCGTTCAGCATCTGGTGTGGGTGATGCGTCAGGTAAAGCAATGGTTGCAAATATTGTTAGAGTACCGCAATTACAAGCAGGACAATATAGCATTACATTATCAAAAGCAGGACAGGATGTACTCTTCCCCGAGGCGCAAATCAGTTATGTCACGCAATTAGGGCAGTGGCAGAGTAACTTTAAAGGGGATATAAAGTTTAAAGATATTCCTAGTCAATCAGAGTATGAGCTAACCTCACAGGCAGGTCGTCACGTAAATAATGCGACCGAAGTTAAAAAGGAAAGTTTAAATGAAATTTTTATCTCTGGTGACGCATCTAGACAACAGCAAGATGAACAACAACAGTTTACATTTAGGGTTGGTAAAAGTCAGTATCGACCTCAGTTACAGCGTACCACAACAACATTAAACAGTATCGAGGTACTGCATAATGACCGCGACAGTGTGTATCACACAGCTGAAGCTGGATTTAATTGGTCGCTCCCTGTTGCTAATTGGCGGCTTAAACACCTTGGAATTGTTAATTTCACACATTGGACTGTCGACAGGCAAACAGAAGCATTTATCGACACAATGCCCCGTTATGAAAATTATGACTTTCAACGTAATAAATGGGAATCTATTTATCGTGGCACAGCACAGAAAAAACACACAAAAAGCAGTCAAGAGCTAGGCGTTGAACTGACCTATAACTATGCCAACAACAACACACGCTACCTTAAAACACAAAATAATGTGCAGCAAGTTGTGCAATTACCTGCCGCCAATGTAGAAATAAAAGAGCAAAGGGCTGAAGTTTTTTATAATCATGCCTGGCAGTTAGACAGCACAACAGGCTTTAACGCAGGAATAGCCTTAGAGCATTCAAGTATTGAAGTAAAGGGAGATGCCAGTAATCAAGATGATTACCTGTTTATTAAACCAAGTTTAGCCTATTCACATCAACTTACACCTAAATGGCAGGGGCAAGTACAGTTTAACCGAGTGGTAAATCAACTGTCGTTTAAATTATTTGCTGCGCAAAGTAATGCTGAAGCAAATAGGCAGCAAGCGGGTAACCCCGCATTAAAACCAGATAGTTACTACCGCTTAAGTGTGGATTCTAACTACCAATTGAGTGACAAAAATGTAATTAAAATGACGCTATTCGGACAATGGCATCAAGACGGTTTAGAGTATCAAATTTTACCTTCAGGAGCCGAAGGGATTGCCAATGGAGGTAATGCCCGAGTTATGGGGATCAATCTCGATGTTTCTTTAGGTTTAGATTTTGTGCTCCCCAATGGCGTTATGGATATTGAGTTTACAACACAAAAAAGCTCCTATTCAGATCCGATAACATTAACGGATAGAGCGATTAATCAACAGCAGCGGCCAACATTAAAAGCGCAGATCCGCCAAGACATCATAGCGCATGACTTTTCTTGGGGGGTAAACTACATAGGGAAAAATACACGAAAAAACTATTATGTGTCTGAATACGTTGAACTAAAAGAACAAGAAGATTTTGATGCTTTTATAGAATATAAAGGGTTTGGCTCAAGTGTAATTACTTTTACAGTATCTCAGTTGAACCGTGCTCAATCAATGCAGTATAGGCACTTTTATAGCCCTAATCGTTCTGGGGTTTTGAGTCAGTCAGAACTGCGTGATAAGCGCCATGAACGGGTCGTAAGTTTGAATTATGCGACCACTTTTTAAAGCCTGAATTAATACTCAATGGTTTTAGATTAATTGTCGACACCGCTCGCTACTTCTGGCGCGTTGAGGCTATTGAACGAGTTGGCACAGTGATACCAATTGGCTTAAATATTTAACCATTCTAACGGGCTAAATAAAGCGATAACTGCGTTTATCTTTCGCTATAAATTCTCATTAACTTAACACGATTGGTATCAGAGAATCGTTATTTACATACGAACGCGCTTTTTCCAATTTTATAAATAAAAATGCCAGTCAGTATTAGCTGACTGGCATTTCATATAAAGTGGTTTTTCTATTTCAGCAATGCTTATTCAGCATCAGCTTCTTTATATTTTTCTGCTGTTTCAATAATCAGTGGTTTTAACTCACCACGTTGAAACATTTCAATAATGATGTCACATCCACCGATTAATTCGCCATCAACCCACAATTGTGGAAATGTTGGCCAATTAGCATATGCTGGTAATTCAGCACGAATATCAGGATTAAGTAAAATATCAACATAAGCAAACGGTTCACCGCATGACATTAATGCTTGAGATGCTTGTGAAGAAAAACCACAATTTGGTAATTTAGGCGATCCTTTCATATAAAGGATAATTGGATTTTCAGAAATTTGCTGTTTAATTTTATCTATGGTTTCCATCTACAACCTCAAAAATGACGATAGCTGAACATATCAAGGCTTGAAAATTTTTCATTAAGCCTCATATATGTATCTTAAAGTGGGCAAATAAAGCCGCAATCGAAATAGTCTTGCATTTGCATTGCTGTTTGGCATTGCTGTTTGCTAAAACTTGAGTAAAATACTCAACAATTATAGTAACACTATAATTCTGTTTGGTATAGATAAGTGGTCTGTTCGAGCAGGCATTACGTATTACCAAACGGACTATCAACCAAAAGAAGATGGAGATAAAAATGTCATTTGAACTACCGTCACTACCATATGCAATTGATGCACTTGAGCCACACATTTCAAAAGAAACGTTAGAGTTTCACCACGGCAAGCACCACAACACATACGTTGTTAAACTTAACGGTTTAGTTGGTGGTACTGAATTCGAAAATAAAACACTTGAAGAAGTAGTATGTTCTTCAGATGGTGGTGTATTTAACAATGCAGCACAAATCTGGAATCACACTTTTTACTGGAACAGCCTATCTCCAAATGGCGGTGGCGAAGCAACGGGCGCGGTTGCAGATGCTATCAATGCTAAATGGGGCTCTTTTGAAGCATTCCAAACAGCTTTTAATGACAAAGCTGTAAACAACTTTGGTTCAAGCTGGACATGGTTAGTAAAATTAGCTGATGGTTCTTTAGACCTTGTTAATACATCTAACGCAGCAACTCCACTAACTCAAGACGGTGTTACACCGCTTCTTACTGTGGATCTGTGGGAACATGCTTATTACATCGATTTCCGTAACGTTCGTCCAGATTACTTAAAAGCATTCTGGTCGCTTGTTAACTGGGAATTCGCGAACGCTAACTTCGCATAATTAGCAGCTCATTTTGAGCTAACCTAGTTTAAAAGACGCTTCGGCGTCTTTTTTGTTTTTTAACATAAATTTTTAATTTTATTGCACAAAAATCTAAATTCGTGACTAAGCTTTATATAACCTTTGCTTATTTTTAATCTTTAAGCACCTAGTTTAAGCAGGTTTTCGGAGGTCTTCATGAGTATTTTTGAGCATTACCAAGCACGATACGAAGCGGCACAGGAAGAAGAGTACAGTATCGCTGAGTTCTTAGAAATTTGTAAAACGGATAAATCGGCATATGCCAGCGCACCAGAGCGATTATTAACAGCGATTGGTGAGCCAAAAATGGTCGATACGTCAACTGATGCACGTCTAAGTCGGTTATTTTCAAACCGAGTTGTCGCACGCTACCCCGCATTTAATGATTTTTATGGTATGGAAGATGCCATAGAGCAAATCGTTTCATACCTAAAACATGCCGCACAAGGACTTGAAGAGTGTAAGCAAGTACTTTACTTACTAGGCCCTGTAGGCGGTGGTAAATCGTCCATTGCAGAAAAACTCAAGTACCTAATGCAACAGGTGCCAATTTACTCCATTAAAGGCTCTCCGGTTAACGATCACCCATTGGCACTGTTTGACCCTAACGAGGATGCTGATCTGCTCGCAAAAGAGTACGGTATAAAACCACGCTACTTAAAAACGATTATGTCACCATGGGCAACTAAACGCTTATCTGAATTTAATGGTGATATTAGCCAATTTAAAGTGGTAAAACGTTACCCATCAATTTTAAATCAAATTGCGATTGCCAAAACTGAACCTGGTGATGAAAACAATCAGGATATTTCAGCGTTAGTCGGTAAAGTTGATATTCGCCAGCTAGAACATTTTGCCCAAAATGATCCCGATGCTTATGCGTACTCAGGCTCACTCTGTCTTGCCAACCAAGGCTTGATGGAATTTGTTGAGATGTTTAAAGCGCCTATCAAAGTGCTACACCCTTTGCTGACTGCTACACAAGAGGGTAACTATAACGGCACAGAAGGGATTAGCGCCCTGCCCTTTAGCGGCATGATTTTAGCTCATTCAAACGAATCTGAATGGCAAACCTTTAAAAACAACAAAAATAATGAAGCATTTTTAGACCGTGTTTATATTGTAAAAGTGCCTTATTGTTTACGCGCTTCAGAAGAAGTAAAAATTTACGACAAATTGCTAGAGCATAGCGAACTATACAACGCACCTTGCGCACCGGGTACACTTGAAACGCTGGCTAAATTTACAACATTATCTCGATTAAAAGATCCTGAAAACTCCAGTATCTACTCAAAAATGCGCGTTTATGACGGAGAAAGCCTAAAAGACACCGATCCTAAAGCAAAATCATATCAAGAGTATCGTGATTACGCCGGTGTTGATGAAGGCATGACTGGGCTATCTACCCGCTTTGCATTTAAGATTCTATCGCGCGTCTTTAATTTTGATACCACGGAAGTAGCCGCCAATCCAGTGCACTTATTCTACGTGCTTGAACAGCAGATTGAACGTGAGCAATTTTCTGCTGACGTTGAAGAGCGCTACCTGAGTCACTTAAAAGGCTATTTAATTCCGCAGTATGTTGAGTTTATTGGTAAAGAATTGCAAACAGCTTATTTAGAGTCGTACTCAGAATACGGGCAAAATATTTTTGATCGCTATGTAACCTACGCTGATTTTTGGATTCAAGATCAAGAGTACCGCGACCCTGATACCGGCCAATTATTTAACCGTGAAGCCTTAAATGCTGAGCTTGAGAAAATTGAAAAACCAGCAGGCATTTCCAACCCTAAAGATTTCCGCAACGAAATAGTTAACTTTGTACTACGTGCTCGTGCTCACAATAACGGTAAAAATCCGTTGTGGACCAGCTATGAGAAACTACGCACTGTGATTGAGAAAAAAATGTTCTCAAATACCGAAGAGTTATTACCTGTTATTTCATTCAATGCAAAAACATCTGCAGAAGATCAGAAAAAACACGAAGACTTCGTCAATCGAATGGTGGAAAAAGGATACACCCAAAAGCAAGTTCGTTTGTTATCTGAATGGTATTTACGAGTGCGTAAATCGCAATAACACACAAAGGTGTATTTTTAGGGGGTCTTTATGGCGCATTTTATAGACCGTCGCCTGAACGGTAAAAATAAGAGCACGTTAAATCGTCAACGCTTTATTAGGCGATATAAAAAACAGATCAAAGAAGCTGTATCAGATGCTATCAATAAACGTAGTGTCACTGATACCAGTAGCGGAGAGAGTATTTCTATTCCGCAGCGGGATATTAGTGAGCCAACGTTTCATCAAGGTAAAGGAGGCGATAGAGAGCAAATTCACCCTGGTAACGATCAATTTTCTACGGGCGATAAAATTAAGCGCCCGCAAGGTGGTCAAGGTGGAGGTGCGGGCGAAGGTGAAGCAAGTGACTCAGGCGAAGGCGAAGATGACTTTGTATTCTCAATTTCTAAAGATGAGTATTTAGATTTACTATTTGAAGATTTAGAGCTACCAAACCTTCAACAAAATCAACTTGATAAACTAGTACAAATGAAAACACATCGCGCCGGGTTTTGCAGCGATGGTATGCCTAGTAATATCGACATCGTGCGTTCACTGCAAGGCTCACTTGCAAGGCGCGTTGCGATGAGTGCAGGTAAAAAACGTGAGCTAGCTCAGTTACAAGAGCAGCTTGCTGCGTTAATGGCTGATCCTGAACCAGATATAGCAGCCATAGCGTTAATGGAGCAAGAAATTGCCCAATTGCAAAAACGTATTGGCGCTGTGCCCTTTATTGATAACTATGATTTGCGTTTTCGTAATTATGAAAAACAACCTCACCCAACGAGTAAAGCCGTGATGTTTTGTATTATGGATGTGTCGGGCTCGATGGATCAGGCAACCAAAGATATGGCAAAACGCTTTTATATTTTGCTATATCAGTTTTTAACACGTAGCTATAAAGATATTGAAGTGGTGTATATTCGCCATCACACTCAAGCAAAAGAAGTCGATGAGCAAGAGTTTTTCTATTCGCAAGAGACCGGCGGAACAATCGTCTCCAGCGCATTGAAATTAATGCATGAGATCATACAAGAGCGCTATAACGCGGGTGAGTGGAATATTTATGCTGCGCAAGCCTCTGATGGCGATAATTGGGCAGATGACACCCCACAATGCGGTGAAATATTGCGTAATAAACTCTTAAATGATGTGCGTTATTACGCGTATATTGAGATCACGACGCGTGCCCATCAAAGCTTATGGCGTGAGTATGAAAAAATTTGTCAAAGCAATGATAATTTTGCCATACAACATATTCGAAGTGTTGAAGATATTTACCCTATTTTTAGAGAGCTATTTAAAAAAAGTCGTCAACACCAAGGTGCAGCTTAAGCTGTACAGCGAGGTATTTATATGACCGATAAACGTTTAAGTGATGGCCCAGATTGGACATTTGATTTATTACAGCAATACCAAGACGAAATAGCGCGCGTAGCAGAACATTATCGCCTTGATACTTACCCAAATCAAATTGAGGTGATCACGGCTGAACAAATGATGGATGCCTACTCCAGTGTCGGTATGCCGATTGGTTATAGTCATTGGTCTTACGGTAAAAAGTTTATTCAAACGGAACAAAACTACAAGCGTGGGCAAATGGGCTTAGCATACGAAATTGTTATTAATTCTGATCCCTGTATTGCCTACTTAATGGAAGAAAACACCCTGCCAATGCAAGCACTCGTAATGGCACATGCTTGCTACGGCCATAATTCCTTTTTTAAAGGTAATTACTTATTTAAAACATGGACCGATGCCAGCTCAATTATTGATTACTTACTGTTTGCAAAAAACTATATTGCACGCTGCGAAGAAAAGTATGGCATTGACGATGTTGAAAACCTGATTGACTCATGCCATGCGCTAATGAATTATGGTGTGGATCGCTACAAACGCCCGCAGCAAATCTCTTTATTTGAAGAGCAAAAGCGCCAGCAAGAACGTGAAGATTACCTGCAATCACAAGTAAATGAGCTTTGGCGTACTATTCCATCTCATCAGCAAGAGAAAAAGCCGCACGAACGTCACTTCCCGCGTGAACCACAAGAGAACATTTTGTACTTTATTGAAAAAAATGCCCCACTATTGGAGTCTTGGCAACGAGAAGTTATTAGAATAGTCCGTAAAATCTCTCAGTATTTTTACCCGCAAAAACAAACGCAAGTTATGAATGAAGGCTGGGCCACCTTTTGGCATTACACTATTTTGAACCATTTATACGATGAAGGTAAATTAACCGACTCGTTTATGCTGGAGTTTTTACAAAGCCACACCAATGTTGTTTATCAGCCACCATATAACAGCAATTACTATTCGGGGATCAACCCGTATGCATTAGGTTTTAATATGATGGTTGATATTCGTCGTATATGTGAAAACCCAACAGAGGAAGATAAACAGTGGTTTCCTGAATATGCTGGCAGTAACTGGCTAGATACGCTGCACTTTGCTATGGAAAACTTTAAAGATGAGAGCTTTATTAGCCAGTTTTTATCACCGAAACTGATCCGCGACTTTAAATTATTTACTATTATCGATCATGAAAAAGATCCTAATTTACACGTTGGCGCTATTCACGATGAAAGTGGTTATCACGCAGTACGCGAGGCACTCTCAGCGCAATATAATTTAAGTAATCACGAACCTAATATTCAAGTTTATGATGTGGATATTAGAGGGGATCGTTCTTTAACTCTACGTTATGTACCTCATCAAAATATTCCGCTTGCTAAATCCCATGACGAGGTATTAAAACACCTCTATAGGCTATGGGGCTTTAAAGTGAAACTTGAGCAGGAGTCTATGTCTGGGGAAGTAAGTACGGTGGCGCAATGCCCATCTGATGACTCTCGCCATACAACAGAATAATTGAACAATAAAAAATGACGCCATAGCGTCATTTTCTTAACCATTACTTTTACTCGCTTTTATTAGCTTTGTGGAATATCACTAAAAGCTGAAACAAGGTTTCTGCCATTTTCTTTTGAATGGTAAAGCGCTTTATCGGCGGCCTCTATCCACTTTTCGTGACGTTCAAAACTACTATCAAAACATGCAAAACCTACACTGACTGTCATCGTGACTTGCTGTCCATCAAAAAATATCGATGAGTTTTCAATAACACTTCTTAAGCGCTCTGCAAATATCTGTGCACCTTTTTTATCCGTATCAAGTAATGTTACTGCGAACTCCTCGCCACCATAACGCCCTGCTACGTCAGTTTCACGTAACGTTTTACGAAGTAAGTCGGCAATGTTACGCAGTGCTTCATCACCACAACGGTGTCCATGTTCATCATTTATCTTTTTAAAGTGGTCAATATCAAACATTAGCAACGTACTACAGCCACCACTTCGTTTTATTCGTAAAAACTCTTGGCGTAAAGTATTTTCCCAGTGACCGCGATTAGCAAGCTGGGTTAATGCATCAGTTTGACTTATTAGTTCAAGTTTGCGGTTAACGGCTTCTAACTCTTTTTTATTGACGGCTTCATCAGTAACATCATAAATAATAATGCAAATATGACCAACTTCGCCCATCGTATTAGAAAGCGGAATAAACGTGGCATTTTGATACATGTGATCAGCTTTGCCTGTTATTGGCCGATAATTTTTAAACTTAAAAATATAAGGCTGCTGTTCCCAAATGGTAAATGAGCGATTTTTCAAAATGAAAACTGATTCAGACTTACTACGAAACCACTTTTCATCTATTGATGGGAACAAATCAAATAGATCTTTGTCTTTCACTGCACTTGGTAGCAAACCTGAATGGTTTTCCATAAAACCATTCCAAATACACACTTTGTAGTCACGATCTAACACCACTAAACCAACATCAACGGTATTAAACATATCCATTAACCAATGGATTTCATTCATATTAAAATCTGCTGCAGGCATAATGTTAGTCTTCTAGTAGGTAAGCAACTTTGTATTTCAAAGTTTTCATTGAATCTTCGGTAAATAACAGCATTAAATCGCAGTTAATATTATGGTTTTCGATACCGTAGCTAATTTCTATAGCTAACGTACGCTGCCAACGAGACTTGTTAGCCTTTACTAGATCAGATACATCGCAATGCTGCCCTAGTACGACCGGGTGACCTTGGCTAAAGGTCATATCAAGTTGTCTGGATAAACCTGTTAAAATCGCTCCAATTAGTATGTTACTAATGTCCATGAGCAATTCTAATTCAACTTTATTGTTAAGCTCGCCTTCGTAGTTCATCAACGATGCTATTTCTTTAAAACTTGAGTCGTTGAGCAGTAGCAGCGCTTCTCCCGAAACCCCTCCACCAATAAAGCCTTGGCATACACCAGATGTAGATGAATTTGCGTCAATTGAACGCAGCGCCATGTCTAACTCGTTAACTTCAAGGATATTTACATTCGGAATCGGTAGCTCAACAAACACATTAAGCAGTCGTGCTAATAAATCCCCAGCTTGCCCCATTGCTACGTTTGTTAACTCTTGATAAATGTCTCTTACATCGGGGTCAACTTGCTCACCCAATTTATGAGAGAGCCTTTCACGCATGGCTTTATCTTTAATGCCATGATGCTCGATAATATCTGCAAGCTTTTGGGCATCACATGGCTTTTGAATAAAATCGATTGCACCAAGATCAATGACACGCTGATGGGCACTTGGTTGAATATCGCCAGAGACGACAACAGTAAGAACTTGAAACTGTAATTCCTCAATGGCTTGCAGTACTTCATAGCCATCCATTTGCGGCATATTAAGATCTAAAAATAATATCTCAGGACGAATTGCTTTTAATTGCTCGATACAATGAACGCCATCTTCAGCAAATTCTATTTTTATATCCCAATCATCGGGTAACGAACGCGCTAACTGACGGCGCGCAAGTTTTGAATCATCACAAATTAGTACCGATGTTGACATATTTTCTCTCTGATAGTGTTTATTTATAGCAACCACTTTTTAGTTACAATACATTTATTATTATTGATCATTGAATAAACATTTATTACTGTATTATGTTAATCAATGTAACACCTATTTACAATTTTAAATTTCACTAAAACCTTGGTGTGCACCAATGATTATAATACACTCTGGCTAATTGCGTTAATTCTAAAGGAAATACCTTATGCTTCGTTCTATCAGTTTTGCCTTGAGTGCTTTTTGCTCTGTTGCTTTCGCGACTGAAATTCCAGAAAACACGTTAGATGCGGGGAAAGTCACCGCACAATCAAAACCCATAACGTTGTTAGGCCAAGGAGTGAAATTAAATGAACAAGCGCCCGATTTTAAAGTAGTTGACGGTTCTTTCACACCGGTCACTTTAGCAAATTACCAAGGACAAGCTGTTTTAATTAGCGTGGTTCCAAGTCTGGATACAGGTGTATGTAGTATTCAAACAAAGCATTTTAACGAAAAAGTAGCTGCACAATTTCCCAATATTGCCATGCTGACTATCAGTGCTGATTTACCCTTTGCACAGGCGCGTTTTTGTAAGGCTGAAAACATCGATAAAGTAGTCACTTTATCTGACTCTGTTTGGCGTAACTTTGGCCAAAATTATGGCCTAGTGATCAAAGATATGGGGTTATTAACCCGCGCTGTTTTCGTGCTTGATGAAAATCATAAGGTTGTTTACAAACAATTAGTGGCTGATCTATCAACAGAGCCTAAGTATGAGCCTGTCCTTAGTGCTTTAAAGTCACTCTGATTTATTGTCGTATTAATAATAAAAAACCGCCAATTGGCGGTTTTTTTAGATTATTAGCTTATTAACCTAATAATTCAGCTAACTGTTGATTAACCGCTTCAACAGCTTGTGTTCCGTCTAAACGGTGGTACTGAGTGTTACCTGCTTTCGCTTCAGCTTGATAGTAATCAACCAATGGCATTGTTTGCTCATGGTAGATACCTAAACGTTTACGGACTGTTTCTTCAGTATCGTCAGCGCGGATGATAAGATCTTCACCGCTTACGTCATCTTTGCCTTCAACTTTTGGTGGGTTATACACAACATGGTATACACGACCAGAACCCGGGTGAACGCGACGTCCGCCCATACGATCAACAATGATCTCATCTGCGACGTCAAATTCAATAACGTGGTCAACGACAACGCCATTTTCTTTCATTGCATCAGCTTGTGGAATTGTGCGAGGGAAGCCGTCAAGTAGGAAACCTTTTTCACAATCCGCTTTAGTAATACGTTCTTTAACAAGACCAATGATGATGTCATCAGAAATTAGCTGACCTGCATCCATTACTTTTTTAGCTTCTAAACCCAGTGGTGTGCCTTCTTTAATTGCTGCACGTAACATATCACCAGTAGAAATTTGTGGAATACCGTACTTGTCCATCAAAAACTGAGCTTGAGTGCCTTTACCTGCACCCGGCGCGCCCAAAAGAATAATGCGCATATCATTGTCCTCGTTTGATACTGATTTTACTTATCTTGCATCAGTATGATTTATTATAAAGCCTGAATTCTTCCATAAGCGCCTGCGATACTCAAGCAACTTATACCAATTGACTACACACACACCATAAAAAAAGGGAACCGAGGTTCCCTTTTCATTAAAATGTTATTTTTTGAGCAATTACTTGCTTAGATCAAGCATTAGTTTGTTTAAACGTGTCACAAACCCAGCAGGGTCTTTTAACGTGCCACGCTCTGCAAGTAGAGCTTGATCAAGAAGTACATGTGACCACTGAGCAAATTTCTCTTCGTCTTGTTCAACATTTAAATGTTTAACAAGTTGGTGCTCTGGGTTTAGTTCAAAAATAGGCTTTGCTTCTGGTGCTGCTTGTCCTACAGACTCCATAAGCTTTTGCATTTGTGAGCTCATGTCATTATCATCTGCAACCACACAGGCTGGTGAATCAGTTAAACGATGTGTAAAGCGTACATCTTTTACTGTATCGCCTAAGGCTGTTTTGATTCGCTCAACAAGTCCTTCAACTTCTTTTTCAGATTCTTCTTGCGCTTTTTTGGTCTCTTCATCATCTAGGTTACCTAAATCTAGGTCACCACGTGTGATTGATTTAAATGGTTTATCAGCAAACTCTGTTAAGTGGCTCATCATCCATTCATCAACACGGTCGCTTAGCAATAATACTTCGATACCTTTCTTACGGAAGATCTCTAAATGCGGTGAACTTTTTGCTGTGGTAAATGAATCAGCCACAACATAGTAAATTGCATCTTGACCTTCATTCATACGCTCAATGTATTGCTCAAGTGACGCATTCTGTGTGCTTTCATCTGTATGCGTTGATGCAAAGCGTAATAGTTTAGCAATCGCTTCTTTATTAGCTGCGTCTTCCGCTGGGCCTTCTTTGATCACTTGACCAAATTCATTCCAAAATACTTGGTAATCATCGGCTTTGTTTTTAGCCATGCGCTCAAGCATTTTTAAAATACGTGATGTACAGCCCTTACGAATTGCTTGCGTTACTTTGTTATCTTGTAAAATTTCACGTGATACATTCAATGGTAAATCATTTGAATCAAGTAAACCTTTAACAAAGCGTAAGTAACTTGGCATAAACTGTTCTGCGTCATCCATTACAAATACGCGTTGTACATAAAGCTTTAAACCACTTTGGCGTTCACGGTTCCATAAATCAAATGGGGCCTTCTTAGGGATATAAAGCAGGCTTGTATATTCAGTTTTACCTTCTACTTTATTATGTCCCCAGCTAAGCGGCTCTTCCCAGTCATGGCTTACATGCTTATAAAATTCTTTGTACTCTTCATCAGAAAGCTCTGATTTATCGCGAGTCCAAAGTGCAGTCGCGCGGTTAATGCTTTCCCACTCACCTGGTACTGCTGGTGTTTTTTCGCCATCTTCACCTTCAGACTCAGGTACTTCTGCTTTGTACATTTGTACAGGTGTAGAAATATGATCTGAGTATTTAGTCACGATGCTACGCAGACGCCAGTCATCAGCAAACTCTGTTTCATCTTCACGAAGGTGTAAAATGATGTCTGTTCCGCGGCCTTCTTTTTCAATTTCTTGTAATGTGTATTCGCCTTCGCCTTGCGACTGCCATTCAACACCGGCTGCTTCACCAGCTTTGCGAGTGCGAACAGTAACTAAGTCTGCAACAATAAATGCTGAGTAAAAACCAACACCAAATTGGCCAATTAACTGTGAGTCTTTACCTTGATCACCTGTTAAGTTTTTAAAAAACTCAGCTGTGCCTGATTTAGCAATTGTGCCTAAAGAGCTGATCACTTCATCGCGTGTCATACCAATGCCGTTATCAGAAATAGTGACCGTATTGGCTTCTTTGTCTGCACTGATACGTACTCTAAGATCAGCATCACCTTGGTAAAGCTCACCGTTTGAAAGTGCTAAAAAGCGTAATTTATCTGCCGCATCTGAGGCATTTGACACAAGCTCACGTAAAAATATTTCTTTATTTGAATAAAGTGAGTGGATCATCAGGTTTAATAGTTGTTTAACTTCCGTTTGAAAGCCTAATGTTTCTTTTTGTGCTGCAGTCATTGTGTTTCTCCAATTAGCAAAGTCTCTGCGTTATGCACTTAATATGGGGCGCGGTTCGTTAACTTCAAGGGGAAATATAAAAAAGGCAAACGAAATAATTATTTAAACTGAGTAAATAGGCTATTAACATTTAAACTTAACGCTTAAAATAAACATGGCGAATGGCCGTGGATCTGCTCGCCACTTTTTGGATGCTGAAAAAATAAGTCACTGGCGTGTAAAAGCAACCGTGCTGCCATTGCTTCGCTCGTTTCATTTTTATATAGATCACAACCCAAAATAGGGTGACCCATCTCTTTACTGTGGATCCTAAGTTGATGAGTACGCCCTGTCATAGGCATATACTGCACTAAACTTCGCTTTGGTTGGTCAATACGCTTTAATACCTTGTAGTCACTTACTGCGGTTTTGCCTGTAATCTCACAAATTTTAACTAAAGGGAAAAGTAACGTGTCTTTCGCTATCGGTGCGATAACCTGCCCTTCATCTTTCACAACCCACCCTTGTAACATCGCTATATAGTGTTTTGTAATCGCTCGGTTCTGAAATTGCTTATTAAGCTGTTTTGATGATTCAGCATTGAGCCCCACGACCATAATACCAGATGTGCCATAATCTAATCGATGCGGTAATTTGGCTTCAGGGAAAGGCGGACTAACTCCTGCTTGCCCATTTACTAATCGATAATGTACCGAGTCCCAATTAAGTGGGTTTCTACCCGACAAGCTCAATAAACCACTGGGTTTGTTGATTAATAAAATATCTTCATCCTGATAGAGTATGTCTAAAAAGCCGGTGCATATTGGGGCGACAAAATCATCAACTATGCTGGGAGTTATTACGTGCTGTTCAGGCATTTATATTCCTGCTAATACCAATTTTATTAAAAACATATTTATGTGAGTTTTGCTAAAAGCCATTAAAAAGCCTGCATAACTAAGTTAATGCAGGCTTTTTCTTTCAAAGTGTTTAATTACGCTAACAGTTAATTTTCGGTAACTGCCCTGCGACCACTAAACGCATGCATTAATGTCATGCCATCGAGTAAGTCAAGCTCACCACCGACAGGTATACCATGAGCAATACGCGAAGCCTCTACTTTATAACGATGACAAAGCTGCGCAATATAATGCGCGGTGGTTTCACCTTCGACCGTTGGATTGGTGGCTAAAATCACTTCGTTAATACCGCCTTGCTGTAGCTTTTTCTCAAGGGTATCTAAGCCTATTTCGTTAGGACCAATACCATCAATAGGTGATAAATGCCCCATCAAAACAAAGTATAAACCTTGATACTGCCCTGTTTGTTCAATAGCCAAGACATCAGTAGGCGATTCAACAACACATAAAACACCACTGTCTTGGCGCTTTATGCTTAAACAAATATCACAGTGTGGCTGCTCTGCAAATGTACGACACGATTGACAATGACCAATTGCAGTCATCGCTTTTGTTAATGCATTACCCAGCTGGCTCCCACCTTTACGGTCGCGCTCAAGTAAATGAAATGCAATACGTTGCGCTGATTTTGGGCCAATGCCCGGTAAGCAGCGTAATGCTTCTATTAACTGACTTAAACTCTCTGAAAGTTGCATATTTTAACTTAAAACGGCATTTTCATGCCTGGTGGTAATTGCATACCGCCAGTAACTTTGCCCATACGCTCTTGTGTTTCATCAGCTACACGGCGTACTGCGTCATTACATGCTGCTGCAAGTAAGTCTTCAATCATGTCTTTATCATCTTCCATTAAACTTTCATCAAGCTCAACGCGGCGAACATTATGATTACCAAGCATCGTTACTTTAACAAGACCTGCACCTGCTTCACCTACAACTTCCATCGTTGCGATTTCGTCTTGGGCTTTTTGCATGCGCTCTTGCATTTGTTGCGCTTGCTTCATCATGTTACCCATTCCACCTTTAAACATAACTCTCTCTCTTTATATAATCTTTAATTGGCATGAAGATAAGGGCTATTGCAAAAAATTACAATGCCTGAATACTGTTTTCGTCGATTATTGCAGAAAATACCTGCTGTAATTGCACGATATTTTCATCGCTGTTGATCACATCAATCGCCTGCTGGTGACGCCCCGCATCTATTTTTTGCTGGATTAAGTAAGGGGAATCAATCACCCCGACTTCAAAGTTAATGCTTAATTCAACATTATGCTCATAAATACTGGCCAGTGCTGCCGTTAATTTTTGTCTCAGCATAGGTGTATCAAGGTGTTTTTGCGATGCGTCAACTTCTAAATGTAATTGTTGCTGCTGTTTTGAATAAATTGAGTGCAGTGCAAATTGGCGCATCCGCCCGCCAAGCCCCATTCGCTTAATTAAATAAGCCCATTCATCTTGTTGATGCGCAAAACGGATATCGCTGATCGGGCTTTGAAAATCATCGGGCACTTGAATGTTTATTTCTGGCTCAGGTGCAGCCACCACTTTTTGTGGATTAATTTGCTCTAGTAACTCTGGCGCTAAATTTTCAGTAATTGTTTGATGTTTTTCTTTAAAGTCAGGTTTTATAATTTTATTTGGTGCAATGTTTGCCGTGTAGCCGTTAGCCTCAGCTTGGCTAGTTGTCCCCGCTATTTGGGGTTGGGACTTTTTTACCGGTGTACTGCGCTCAACCGCCGGTATCGTCGTCGTTAACGGCTCTGCTGATACTTTGCCACCAGAAAGCGTGCCTGCGCCCGAAATATTTCTATCACGTAAAATACGTGCGATTGCAGACTGCGCTTGTGCTTCTTTTTGACTAATATCTGTGGTAGCGGAATAGTCAGAAAGTGAATTATTACTTGGTACAACCGCCGCGTTTCCAATTGGTTCAATGCTATGCTGATGGTCACTAATATTTTGTTTTTGAGCATGGTTAGTATCGCCATCAAAGCCTTGATCCACAGCGTTGCTCATCACATCATCATATTGTGATGCTAATTGTTGCTCAAGCTCAGTTTCTGGATCAGCTGCAGCTACATGAGCAGGTGCTATATCAACTGGCGCAGTTGGCTCTTGCTCCATCGCTACTGTGTTGTGGGGAACTGCGACCGGTTTTTTCTCTGATGCGGTGGCCGCTGATGTAGTAGCTGATGTTCCCGCTGGCAATCTAACTTGATCGACATTACGCTCTGATGGTGCTTGCTTGTTTTTATTTAGAATGTCTCTGAGCGAGCCTGCTCGAGAACGTTTTTCATCCGCTGATGGTCCAGCCGATGCTGTGTTGGCAACTATTTGGTTATCAATTGGTTGAAATGCTAATAAACGCAGCATAATCATCTCAAAGCCTAAACGCGGCTCTGGCGCCCATTGGAGATCTTTTTTACCATTGAGCAGTAATTGATAATAAATTTGAATTTGCTGTGAGTCACAACTCAACGCTACTTCGCTAATAAATTCACGATTATACTCATCTAATTTTGCAGCGTCTGGGACTAATTGCGTCAATTGCGCTAGATGCGTCAGACCAATTAAATCATCTAAAAGGGCTATATAATTTGGGTTTTGAGTGGCAATCTGCTCTATTTGCGCCATCAATGCAGCGCCATCTTGCGCCAATAATGCCACTAGCAAGTGCTGGCTATAATGGTTGTCCATCAACCCTAACATTGCTTGTACCGCTTGATGCTTAATATCACCATTGGTTTGGGCAATGGCTTGATCAGTTAAACTCAATGCATCACGCATACTGCCATCAGCAGCTTTAGCGATAATTTGCAGTGCTTGGGTTTCAAAACTTAACTGTTCTTCGCCTAATACATATTCAAGTTGCTGGAGTATTTCGGGTTGCGATAACGCATTAAGATTAAACTGCAAACAGCGAGATAAAATGGTAACCGGTAGTTTTTGTGGATCGGTAGTCGCCAATAAAAACTTAACGTGTTCAGGTGGCTCTTCCAAGGTTTTTAATAATGCATTAAAACTGTGCTTTGAGAGCATGTGTACTTCATCGATCAGGTACACTTTGTAACGGCCACGCGTTGGCGCATATTGTACATTATCGAGAATTTCTCGAGTATCTTCCACTTTGGTCCGAGATGCCGCATCTATTTCAAGTAAATCAATATAACGACCCGTTTCAATATCGACACAACTACTGCACTTTCCACAAGGCTCAGCCGAAATGCCTTCATCACAATTTAAGCTTTTTGCAAAAATACGTGCGATGGTGGTTTTACCCACCCCGCGTGTCCCAGTGAACAAATAAGCGTGATGCAGTCTATTTTGCGTCAAAGCATTTACCAATGCTTGTTTCACATGGGACTGACCGACCAATTCATGAAAGGTCTGTGGACGCCATTTTCTCGCTAGGACTTGATAACTCATTAATTACTCGCCTTCGAATTCAACCAATTTTAGGATTTTAATGCCCATTTTTGCAATGCGTTGCTCGCCACCTAGTTCAGGTAAAGAGACTACAAATGCCGCATCTGTGGCATGGCCACCAAGCTTGTGAACTAACTTAGCCGTTGCTTCAATCGTACCACCAGTCGCTAATAAGTCATCCACTAATAATACTTTGTCGCCAGGGACAATAGCATCCGTATGTAGCTCTAATACATCTTCACCATACTCTAGTTGATAATCTTGCGAGATCACTTCGCGCGGTAGTTTACCTGGTTTACGAACTGGAATGAAAGGGATACCTAGTGCATATGAAAGTGGCGCACCAAAAATAAAGCCACGTGATTCAGTACCAATGATCTTTGTGAAACCTTGATCTTTATAAGCAGTTATAAATGCATTAATCGTCGCTTGAAACGCGGCAGGGTCAGCCATCAACGTAGTTACATCACGGAACATAATGCCCGCTTTTGGGTAATCTGCAATGGTGGTAATGCTGTCTTTAATAATAGATGGAGTTGTCATAATTTTAGCTGTCATACATGTAATATTACAAAGCAGGTAATTATATACCCAAGCCACCCCAAGAAGCGAGTTTCAGTAGGAATAAAACGTGATTTATACAAACCGCAGGAGGCAATTTAGAATATCTGTTAATGTACGAGGCGTGTGGTATAACTAAAGTGTTGGTAAGGAGTTAAAAAGATAAGACTGCACAAAATACAGCCTTAGTATAATTTACTAGGGTAAATTAAGACACGGTTGTGATCCAACCTAATATTGCATTTAAACACCCAACTACTGCAAATATAGCTAAAAACGCAATAAAATACATAGCGTTAAATGGGTCTTTAAAATCTTTATCATCTGACATGGGGACTACCTTTATTAAGCGCGACAAATAAAGCGCATATGATAGTCGATGTAAAAAAATCAATAAAGCGTTTAACCTTGATTTTTTGTCACGATCACACCACGTTCAACCATCGCGGTTAATGTCTGGGTAGCCCCTTGCAATAATTGCTCTTCTGTAAATTGCGGTGCGTGCTGAGCGACTTGCTCAATAACCGTAGCTAAATAAATTCCTGATGTTGACTCTATTATAGATAAGAGTAATGCTGTCATTGCATTGGTAGCTATAAACTGCACTTCATCTTCAGCATCACGATATACAACAAAGTAATGCGGCTGTTGCGATGGTTCTGAAGGTTGAAATTCGCTAGTAATGTGTTGCACTGGGTATTGATAACTTAAATTTCGGGCACAGCTACTAAGGTAAAGCGGTGTGTTACTTAGCTGTGTGGTGATAATTCTTTCCATAATGTCTAGCTGTGTAATCGATACATCAAGTTCTATCCATTCATAATGCGCAAGTTCAAGCATAAAAGCGGGATCACTTTCTTGCATTTTATAGTCGCTACTTAAATAATGAATAAACTCTCCCGCAATATCCAAAAAATAAGGGGATTGGCAATCGTGCTCAGCAAAAAAACAGCGAACTAACTGTAACCAGTCATCATCACTGTAGAGTGTTTTCAGAACCGGGAAACCAGATGAAATAAAGCCATTTATATTATTAAAAAATAAGTCGCGATAGATAGCCATTCGGCGATCTTCAATACCGTTAGGCTTTGGGTGCAATTGTGGTTCACGAATATGCGCCATAAACGCGTGTTGCGTGTCAATAAAGTTCATATCAGGCACTTTCTTTACTCTGAGGTATAGCGTTCTTCGCTTGTAGACAATGAATTATATCCAGTTCTTTAACTAGATCGGGAATAGCAGGAATATTAAAGTCACGCTCTAATAAGGTAGGAAATACCCCGTGATATTTATAAGCGCTATCGAGTAGTTGCCATACAGGGTCTATTACATCTGCGCCGTGAGTATCAATAATTAAATCATCGGCTTCATTGTAATGTCCAGCAACATGGCCATAAGCAATACGCTCTGACGGTAAGTTTGCTAAGAAATGGTCGCCGTCATAGCCATGATTTATTGAATTTACATAAATGTTATTTACATCGAGTAATAACTTACAATCAGCTTGTTGTAATATTTCAGTGGTAAATGCAAGCTCGCTCATTTGTTGACCTGGAGCCGCATAATAGGACACATTTTCAATAGCAATTTGCTGCTCTAAAATATTCTGTACTTGCTTAATACGCGGTACAACATGTTTAATTGCTTCTTCAGTGAATGGGATGGGCATTAGATCATACATATGACCAGTACCAGAGCAATAACTAAGATGTTCACTAAAGCGCTTTATGTTATGTGTTTCAAAAAATACTTTTAACGATTTAATAAACGCAATATCTAACGGTTCAGGCGAGCCAATCGATAATGATAAACCATGACAGACAAAGTTATTTGTATCAGTAAGTGATTTAAATTGCTTGGCAAATCGCCCTCCGAGTTTTAGCCAATTTTCCGGAGCCACTTCCATAAAATCAATTTGCTTTGGTACCTGAATGAGTAATTCATCCAACATTTCTCGGCGTAAACCAAGCCCCACCATACCAAATTCATCTTTATTAGATATTCCCATAGATACTCCTTAATTTAAAAAGGCCCGCAAAGGCCTTTTTAATAGAATTAACTTAATGCTATCACAAAGTGATTAGTGGCTACCGCCACATTTACCTTCACCACATTTGCCTTCTTTTTTCGCTTTTGTGTCTTTTGCATCGCCACCACATTTACCTTCGCCGCATTTGCCTTCTTTTTTCGCTTTTGCGTCTTTAGCATCGCCGCCACATTTACCTTCGCCGCATTTGCCTTCTTTTTTCGCTTTTGCGTCTTTAGCGTCGCCGCCACATTTACCTTCGCCGCACTTACCTTCTTTTTTCGCTTTTGCGTCTTTAGCATCACCGCCACATTTACCTTCGCCGCACTTGCCTTCTTTTTTCGCTTTGTCATCTTTAGTTTTAGCATCGCCACCGCATTTACCTTCGCCACATTTACCCTCTGTAGCATCAACTTGGTAGCCAGTTACCATTTGCTGAAATTCAAATGGGTTTGCATGAACATCAGCAGAAATAAAACTTGTGCTGCCTACAACTACCGCGCCTAATGTTAACGCAATTGAATTCTTTTTAATTGTATTCATTTTATGACTCTCTCTAAAACATAAAGGTTATACTAAGTAGACCTTGCTAAAAAAATAATATTTCATTCAATCACAACTTTTTATTAATTTTTTACCAGAGCCCTACAAAATACGCACAACAGAAGATAACTATGAGAGTAAAATAAGGATTTATCAAGGTTATATTTATATCCAAGCCACCAGAGAGTTTAAGATCAAGGCGATTTATACTGCGTTATTGATTTTAACAATAGAGCCAACTATTACTTACAACCAATGCCTTACTGAAATCGCTTTTTACTCCAACTGAAACTGCATCTTGAGGTGGCTTGGGTATACAGGTAAACTACGCCTCCTTTTCAGTTGTATAAAGTTCCCCTATCATGAAATTAGTTTTAGCGCCTATGGAAGGGGTTGTCGATTTTAAAATGCGTCAACTGCTCACCGAAATTGGTGGCTTTGATCTATGCGTAACTGAATTTGTGCGCGTTGTTGATGCCTGCCTTCCAGATAAAGTATTTCATCGCTATTGCCCTGAGCTTCATAATAATGGCTTAACTCGCTCAGGAACACCCGTGCGTATTCAATTACTTGGGCAAGTTGCGCACGCATTAGCTGCAAACGCAGTAAGAGCGATAGAACTTGGTTCACATGGTGTTGATCTAAACTTCGGTTGCCCTGCTAAAACGGTTAATAAGAGTAAAGGCGGCGCTGTACTGTTAAAAGATCCAGAGCATATGTATGAAATCATCAAAGCTGTACGTGATGCTGTGCCAAGCGAGCATCAAGTAACAGCTAAAATCAGATTAGGCTTTGATGACGATAGTAACAGTCAAGAAATTGTTGATGCTGTTGTCAGTGCTGGTGCTAGTAGCATTGCCATTCATGCCCGCACAAAACGTGATGGCTATAACCCACCCGCTTATTGGGAAAAAATTCCTCCATTAATCAAAGGTAAAGATATTGCTGTTGTAGCAAATGGTGAGATTTGGCAAGTAGAGGATGCCATACTATGCCAAAAGCGAAGTGGTTGTGCCGATTTAATGTTGGGTCGTGGTGCACTTTCGCACCCTGATTTAGCACGCAAAATTAAAGCTCATTTTAATGGCGAGCAATATGTCAGTCTTCAATGGGAACATGTGCTGTATCATCTAATTCATTCTGCTATACACCATGACCCAGCTAAAGATGAAAAGTATTTTGCTTCTCGTACTAAGCAGTGGTTGGGCTATTTAAAACGTCAATATAGCCAAGCTGATATTTTATTCGATGAGATCAGGCGTCTTAAAACAAAAGAAGACGTTGCCGATGTTTTGAAAAAATACGCTATTGCACCTTAATTTGACGCACATCATAGTGCGCTTTTTTTTATTGATGAATACTACAGCATTGCTCAATGGGGAAACTAATAATGATCAATGCTCAAAACCACCTGCTAATACTAAATGGCGAATTAAAGAAAGTAAGAACGTCTTTACTCTCAGCCCTGTCGAACTCAAGTAACCTATTACACCATTCGCTCGTTGAAACATTAAAACAAAATAATCCAGAGCACTGGCTAGAATTAACTGATAGGCAGCTTGGGAATGAATATAGATCGCTTATTATTCGTCTAGAGCAGCTAGAAGCCGCAGTCTGCCAAGTGGATATTGGGCAATATGGTTATTGCTGTGACTGTGAAGAAAAAATTGACTCGCAACGTTTAAATGCAGATCCAACAATTCAACGTTGTGCCAGCTGCGAGTCTAAGATAAAAAGTAATTAGTTCACGTTTACTTTTTATCTAAAAGAAATGAAAAGCTAAAGCTCGATCCAGGATAAAAAACAATGTCCTCAACCAAGTATTGAGCTTGCTGCGGTGTTAAGCTTAAGTGCTTAAGCAAGTTAACTTTGGCTTGTTGTGGTGTCCAAGCATGGTAGTGAATACCAACGTCGGTCTCCATCATCGCCAACCAAAATACTTGATCTGGTGCTGTTAGCTCTGATTTTTTACTTAACACAGCTTTAGTAAGGTCTTGATAATTTTGTGCCCAGTCAAAACCTATGCTCTCAATCGCGGTTGGTTTGAGCCACTGCTCTAATACTGAATACTGATGATCTAGCGCCAACGTCAATCCAAAACTTTCCCTTTGTCTTACTTTTAATTCAGACTGTACCGCTACCAACCAATTTAATGGAGGCTTAGTCATACCAGAAAAATAATTTAATTTACTTTGATACCATGGACCCCCATTCGCTAAGCCATGTAAACCTGCGCTTCCTCTAGGTATATAAGCTAATAAGTACTCATTAAAACCTTGTAATGCTAATTGTACATTTGAAGGTAAGCTGGGCCGATTTAAACTTACACTCACCTGCTGTTTTAACATACCCAATTCGATTGAATTTAGCTTTAGATTGCTTTCCTTGGCAAGTATCAACTGCTGTTGATTAAAATTAATCCAGCTTGCTATCTGCTGTGATATATCGAGCGTCTGATTATAGTTAAGCATATTTTCAAGCACAGGAATATGTGCTGGCCAGGGAAAATAGCGCTCAGGAAAACGCTCAGCAATAATTAAATAATCCAACAGCCTTTGCTCTGTTGGCTCTAAATCAAACGTATTAATTCCTTGATAAATTAAATGCCGTTTTTCTAAATAAGCGTTTGTGAATGGCCATTGCTCCTCACTCACTTGCTTAATTGATCCGTTAGTTTTTAGTAATTGGTTTAATGTTTGCAGGGTCTGTAAAGCATGATCTTTTGTTTGATACTGCGTGTGACTTTCACCACATCCACTTAATAAAAAACCGAGAAAGCACACCGTTAGTAAATGTTTTATCATGAGTATAATCCAATAAAAAAAGCCCCTATGGGGCTTTTTATAAATTGCTACAGCAAATTAAAGTTAAATCTTAACACCGTTGCGAGCGGCTTTATCTTTAATATAAGTTGACCAACCTTTTGCAAACTTACGTGTGCGAGGATCATCCATTGCTTTAACAATAGCAGCATAAGCTTGCTTATACTTTTCTTGATAGTAATAAGCTTCTGCTAAATCTGTATATATAGTTCCTTTCTTATCAGAACCTAATTCCAGAGCTTTGTTCAAACGAACAACGGCTGCACTATAGTTTTGCGACTGAAGCAATAATGAACCTGCTTTGCGGTAAAACTCAGCATCGTCATCAAATTTTGCCGCTTCTTCATAGTACTTAGCTGCTTTCTCTATTTCTTGAGAGCGATGGTAATTACTTGCCACTGCAGAGATATTTTGTTTTGTACGTTTAACTTTCTTCTCATTGATCGCATCTTCTAAAACTTTAGCAGCTTTAAAAGGTATTGCATTCAAAGAGTAGAAGTTAGACAAAACTTTATAATCAACTTCAGTTTCAAAGTAGCCATTATTAAATGCGACTTCCATCGTCGAAAGACCGGTTTTATAGTCTTCCGTCTGGAGGTAGTATTTACCTAAGCCTACCCATGCTTTTTTATCATCAGGCCAAACACGAACAATCTCTTCACCAACTTTAACCATATTTTTATAGTCTTTAAGTTCAAAATAAGAACCTAATTTTAATTGGTAAGGGCCTTTATTTGGCTCTTTTTGAAGTTTAATTGCCTTATCTGCCGGTTCAAAAACATCTTTGAATTTTCCTAGCTGATGATTCGCTTGGGCGATGCGTGTGTAAACAGTTGCATCTTCTTGACCAGTAAAGTCCATCCACGCAACATACGCTTTTTTCGCTTTTTCATACTGCTCTGTGCCAGCTAACATATCACCTAATGTTTTTAAGCTTTGCTCATGATCAGCAAAGTTTAAAATATCAGGCGCAACAGCTAGTTCTAGGTATTTAATCGCAACTTTATACTGCTCTTTTTGCGCATACATACTACCTAAGTAGCGGTTAACTGTCGCTTTATCAAAGTCATCTGATGGCTCAAGCTCTTTAAGCATAGCAATTGCTTCATCAAGCTTTTCTTCGTTATAAAGCTCAAACGCTTTAATAACTTTCTTACCAACACGCTCTCCCATCACTCTAGTTTTTACTTTTTTACGCTCTTCTATCTTTGCGTAATCAGGCGCCGCTAAAGCAGGTGCAGTAAATACTGCACCTGAGAAAGACATAAGTACCGCAAGTGCTGTTACTTTAGATAAATTTCTCATACTTGCCTCCTTAATTGCCTTGGTTAAGTTTAAAGTCTAGCTGAACTTGTAAACCAACTTGTTTTTGTGGTTTTCCGTCAATAATCTTAGGACGGTACTTCCACTTACCAAGCGCACGTTTAGCTTCTCTATCAAAGATACGTTTAGGGTCTGCGTCGATAACATCGATGTCAGTCACTCCACCTAGCTCATCAATTGAGAATGAAAGTTGTACCCAACCTTCTTTACCATCACGTGCTGCTTGTGTTGGATATTTAGGTTCAATTCGAACGATAGGTGTCGCATCACCGTCACGTCCAAATGCACCTGGACCACTTAAACCACCTGCCGAACTTCCCACATCGATGCTGCCCATATTAAATGACATAGCACCCGGATTTGGGTTGTTGTTTTCCGGCTGTGGCGGCTGCGGTTTAGGCGGCTGCTTTGGCGGTGGTGGAGGCGGAGGCGGTACACGCTTCCTCTCTTGCACCTTAGATTCAGGCGGATTCGTCATAATTTCGACTATGATCTGCTCTTTTTGTTCCGTATTACGGTCAGCCCCACCAGAGATGAGGAAAGCCATGAAGTAGAACAAGCCGAAAGTAACTGCCCCACCTGCAATCAGTGAAAACAGAAAACGAATCATTACTGATCTCCAGCTATTGAAATTCTCAGGTTATCGCCCGTCGCTTTAATCTGGTCCATAACTTTAACCACTACGCCATGTTTTGCATCTTTGTCAGCTTGCAAAATTACAACTTCAGTAGGTTGTTCTGCTAATAAACTTTCAATTTTTGCTGAAACACGTTCAACATCAACTTGCTGTTTATCAATCCAGATTTCGCCGTTGTCACGAATAGCAATAAAAATGTTAGCATTTTTTTGCTTCGTAGCTTGGGCCGCTTTTGGTTTATTGACCTCGATACCAGCCTCTTTAACGAACGATGTAGTTACGATAAAGAAAATAAGCATGATAAATACGATGTCAAGCATCGGTGTCATATCGACCGTTGCATCTTCTTCTTCACGAAAACGTTGTTTACGTGCCATATTTAATTCTCTCTCTAGTGATGAGGCATACTATCAATAAGTTTGGCTTTCACCATTTTAGCTTTTGTCTCAAGACGTGAGCTAAAAAATACTCCAGATAGTGCCGCAACCATTCCAGCCATTGTTGGGATTGTTGCCATTGAAATACCTGATGCCATTAAACGTGCATTACCCGTACCTTGGCTTGCCATGGTTTCAAAAACCGCGATCATGCCTGTTACTGTACCAAGTAAGCCAATTAAAGGACAAACAGCTACCAATGTTTTAATCAACAACATACGCTGATCTAATTTTTCAGACGCTTCAGAAATCCATGCTTCACGGATTCTGTGTGCGTACCAAGACGTAGTGTCTTGGCGGGCATCCCACTTAGCTATAATTCCCTTCGATAAACGAGGAAACTCTGCAAGTAAGAACCAATAGCGCTCAATCATTAAAACCCACATAAGAAAGAGTGCTATCGCGACCACGTATAAAACCTGGCCGCCTGTGCCAACAAAATCCCTGATAGATTCCCAGATTTCCATCAGGACTAGCATTAGGCTTTCTCCTTCTCCGCGTGAGTAGCGATGATACCTGCGCTTTGCTCATCAAGGATGTGTAATACCGACTTACTACGACCCGCAACAACAGCGTGAAGAAGAATAAGTGGTAGTGCAGCAATTAGACCTAGCGCAGTAGTTACAAGTGCTAGAGAGATGTTACCTGCCATGATCTTCGGATCACCTGTACCGAACAATGTGATTGTTTGGAACGTTAAGATCATACCGATTACCGTACCTAGTAGACCAAGTAGTGGCGCGATTGCAGCAAGGATTTTGATAATGTTGATACCAGCTTCAATGCGTGGCGTTTCACGAAGAATCGCTTCATCAAGCTTAAGCTCAAGGTTTTCAACGTCTTGATTCTTATTATCATGGTACACTTTAAGAATACGACCCAATGGGTTATTTGTATTCGGTGTAGCAAGATTTTTAAGCTGGCTGTTGATTTTGCTTTTTGTAAGCGTTAGGTCAACAAAACGAGCTAGGAAGATTAATAAACCTAAGCCTAACAACGCAGTGATGATGTAACCAACAACGTCACCTTGATGATAGTACTCTTCAAGTGTCGCTTTTTGTGTATTGATACGTAAGATCGCACCACGAGTTGGATCCACATAAACACCAGCAAAGTTATCAGATGAAGTATTTGCTAAATCATCAATACCTGCAAGGATAAAACCGTCTGGTTGCTTACCTAGTGGCTGAATCGATTTAGTTTCAGGTGAATAGATTAAGTATCCGTCATCTGTTACTAAGTTGAAGTTACCAATACGCGTTACTTTCTTGATAGATGCATTACCGTCAAGACCTGCAACTTCAGTTTCAAATGTTGAAACCTTCGCTGACTCAGTCATTTCAGTTTGTAAAGAAATCCAAAGCTCTTCAAGTTCACGAACTGTTGGTAATTCTTTAGCAGCAGCTAATGAACGTAAGATTTCAGCACGGCCTGGCTTTTCAGCAGATACAAGTGACGCTTCAATTGAACCGATTGCATCTTGAGCTGCACGACGTACAACACCAAACATCTCACCTAAAGTACCTTGTGCACTTTGTAGAGCTGCTGCTTTCTCATTCATTGTATTTTCGTTTTGTGCATATTCTTTAGTTAAACGAGTTCCACGCGACTTTTCAGACGCTAATTGGCTTTTCGCTTTATTAAGTAACGCTTGCTTGTCAGCACGAGCAGAAAGAAACTCTTGCTCACGTTGCTTATTGATTTTGCCTTCAGAGATACGCTCTTGTTTTACTTGCTCAAGAATTTTATCTAGAGCAGCAGAACTTGCATGTGCATTAAGCGCGGTACCTGCAGAAACAGACAGTACTGCTGCAACAGCAAAACCTTTAAATAGTTTCTTCATTATTGATTACTCCGCGCCAAAGATTGGTAGTTTAACAAGTTCTAATGTCGCTTGCTTACGCGCCATACGGATAACTTCTTTAACAGGTTTTAGGTATTCATCACCTAATTCTTTCCACTGCTTAGTGTTGTTATCCCAAACCCACGCGTGCTTAAGGTCAAACGATTGTGCAACATAAGTGATACGACCTAATTGGCCGAAATCAACATTTATGCTTTTGCCATCAACTTCTAAAGTACCTTGTGAAGCAGCAACTAAAGAGCTGTATGCAGCTTCAATAGTGTAGGCTTCTAATACTTGACGGAATTTCTCTGATTTAGTTACAGAAGAAGAAACCATTGTTTCACGTAATCTTTCAACGCGCGCTAAACGATTGTCACTGTTAAACGGAACGTCCGCTTTGATGAATTGCTCGAGCGTATCGATCATGCGATACATCAAAGGCACAACGTTTTGTTTTGTGTTGTCGATAGTAGCGATTTGACGGTCAAACGATTCAATTTGTGCATTTTGGTCAGCGACCAAACGTGCAACGTGATCGTTGTATACTTTCAAAAGCTCAGTTTCATCAACAATGCTACGGTACTCAGCGATAAGCTCTTGAGTTTGACCGTATACGTTGTCAATTTTAGTTTGAGACTTAACCGCAGCCGTTTGAATTTTTAGACCTGCGTTTTGCACGTCCTTCAAAGGATCTGCAATCACATTGCTGCTTGCGAATGCAAATGCGCCAACCAACGCAGTTGCTACAAGACTCTTTCTGATTTTAACAGACATAGTTCCCAACCAATTAAGTAATGTTACTTTTATAATTTAATTATCCTCCGAAGAAGACAACCCTGATATCTTTTAATAGATATCAACCCTCCAATAATGCTAAATGCAATGCACGCTGTCAACTTGATGTTTGGAATTAACTAGAAATAAATCTTCAGAAGCAGCATAAACTAAAATACAAAAAACAAAGGATTAACATAAATGCAACAGGTGGATTTTTCGAAGGTCTATAAAAGCCGCTAACTAACGACGGTTTTTTTTTAAATAAATTAAAGACGCACATAAATGTAACATTTCATGTCAAAGCGAGGTTTAAAAAAAATATTTCAGGAAACTTTAATATAAGCTTAATCATTCAGTAAAAAAGCGTTTTTATGCACGGGTTGAAACAAAAATGAAAGGAATTAGCTGTAAAATGTATTAAATTACACAGGGTGTACTTAACTTCTTACAGCTAAATTTTAAAAAGAGTCTTCTTTTACAAGTTTCGCCAGTGAAATGACTGAGTCAACACCTAGCTTTTCGAATATCTTCGTTTTATAGGTGCTGACTGTTTTATTACTTATAAACAATTTTTCACCTATATCCTTATTAGATAGCCCTTCTATAAGATATCGCATGACAGTAAGTTCACGCTCAGTAAGTATTTCATCTAGATCTTTATCGTTACTAACCAAATCACCTTGCGGGAAAAAAGTAAAACCACGTAAAATTAATTCAACTGCAGAAGTGATATCTTCTAAGCTCTCAGCCTTATTGATAAACCCTTGAGCTCCCAACTTTGCGGCGGTACGAATTATATGCTTATCTTGTTTAGCGGATAAAAAAAGAACATGCCCTTTATACCCATCTAAAAGCGCGCGTTTATATAAGCTAAAACCGTCAGAATCTTCCAATTCAATATCTAAAATAATAAGCGTGATATTATTTTTCTTTAAAGCATCCAATGCCGCTTTTTGACTAGCGACTGTATATATATCACCAACTAATGCAGATGTACCTAAGGTGGTTTTTATCGCTGCACATACCATTGGGTGATCATCAACGATCAGTACGTTATTTCTAATATTCATTAATTAGCAAACCCTTTACTTACTTTGTAATGCTTAAACTTAGTGTAAACCAAGATAGCTAATTGTTCCTGCTTCTTGCCAAGCATTTTGATGTGGCAATCGTCGCAATCAGTGAATGAACTTTATAATGAATATAAAATTTACTATGTGTTCTTCATTCAGAAAATATAATTTATGTTATAGATGTTAATTCTAAAGTATAAGGATAACGAATATAAACAAACTGATACAGGATAAAAACAAGGATGAATATAAAATTCAGTAATTGGGATGCGGAATGATTTAATAAATAATGTTTTAGTATTGCTAAAAAATGTAATTTTATAAAAATTTTAGGAGGATTATGGTGAAACAGGGCTCTGTTTCACCACGATGAACTTAGGTTCACATAATAAAATTATGCTAGTTCTACGTTCTCAGCTTCAGGGCCTTTTTGGCCTTGCTTGATGCCGAAAGACACTTGCTGGCCTTCGCTTAGAGTGCGAAAACCTGAACCAGTGATAGCGCTGAAATGTACGAATACGTCAGGGCCATTCTCTTGTTCAATAAAACCAAAGCCTTTAGCTTCGTTGAAAAACTTTACTTTACCAGTAACCGACATACTAAATTTTCCTGTAAGTCAATAATTAAAATTCAGCCATATTATTATGGCAATATCCTCCCTGAGTCAATGCCCAAAAATCTGGAGGTATAGTACAGGAACAAGTAATAACCTAACCGGTAACCTTAAACGCAGCACAATATCCGTAAATTCAATACGCAAAAACTCAAAGCAATATAAGATTAGCACAATAAAAACGTTTTTGCTCTATTAATTAGTAAATATTTTGTCTGCCAATTCGCAATGCACGAAACACTATCTAACTGATTAATTTTAAAACTAAAAACGTACTTTAACTATAGGCTAAACCGCGATTTATTTAACTTGCCACTCAATAACTGATTCAGCTTTTATTGGTACTACGTGATCACCACCAAGCGGGTAACTTGCTGGTACTGTCCATGGCTGTTTTATTAAAGTAACGGTGTCTGTGTTACGTGCTAAACCATAGAAATCTGGACCATAATGACTTGCAAACCCTTCAAGTTTATCTAAAGCCCCAGCATCCTCAAAAGCTTCTGCATAAAGCTCTAATGCAGCATGAGCTGTGTACGCACCCGCACATCCGCATGCAGCTTCTTTTTTGTCTTTGTAATGCGGTGCAGAGTCTGTACCCAAGAAAAACTTTTTACTTCCGCTAGTCGCAGCGTCTATTAGTGCATGTTGGTGCGTGTTGCGCTTTAAAATAGGTAAGCAGTAGTAATGAGGGCGGATCCCACCGGCAAGCATATGATTCCGATTATAAAGCAAATGATGTGCTGTAATCGTCGCTGCAACATTTTCTGATGCATTATTAACAAAATCAACAGCATCTTTAGTCGTAATATGCTCAAGAACAATTTTAAGCTCAGGGAAGTCTTTAACAACATCAACCATAATAGTATCTAAAAATACTTTTTCACGATCAAAAATATCGATTGAAGAATCAGTAACCTCACCATGGATCAATAATAACATCCCCACTTCTTGCATGGCTTCCAGCACCGGATAAATGTTTTTCATGGATGTAACACCAGAATCAGAATTCGTCGTTGCACCAGCAGGGTATACTTTTGCAGCGACTATTTTACCAGTTGCATGCGCTTTTTTTATTTCTTCTGGTGAGGTTTTATCTGTTAAATAAAGCACCATCAATGGTTCAAAGCTGCCTTGTGGGCCTGCAGCCATAATACGCGCTCGATATGATAAAGCTGTTTCAGTACAAATTGCGGGTGGTACTAAGTTAGGCATTATTATAGCGCGGCCCATATATCGACTAATATCACGAACGGTATCTTTAAGTTGATCACCATCTCGTAAATGAACATGCCAATCATCTGGACGAGTTATAGTTAATGTTGACTGAGTATTGGGAGCTTTATTTGTCATTACTTATTTCCACGGCTGAATTTAGTTGATCATATGCATATGATTCATCTGAGTAAAGATTTTATTGCCCTTTTTTACTCGGGCGTGTTGACCTTTCGTGATTAATCTTGCAGCAGTCTATTTGGTATCTAGGCAAGGCAGCGCCTATGGTGTGGTTGTTCCCCATAAATAGGCGATAACGCAGTATAAATGCCAAACATGCGCTGCCCAAAGGGTTCTTCCTAGGGCCTCATAAGGACTCCCCCACAAATTGTGAAAGCATTGCATCTTCAATACCTTGGCTGTTCGTTTGTATTTACACACTCACGTTGATTTTTTTCATATATACTTTGTTTATAAGTTAATATTCCGTTAACGTATATTGATATGAACTATAAGAATTAGAAAAACCACACGTGCCTTATGCAAAATAAAATAGATTTATCTTCTGCTCTTGAAGTAAAAACAGAACAACTGAGCATTATTAATCAGTTTTCATCAAGCTTATTACAATTAGATAGACTCGATGAACTGTTTGAATATGCCACGACAGAAGTCGTTAAACGCTTAGGTTTTGTCGATTGTGTGATATATATCGCAGATGAAAAAAATGCCACCCTTCATGAAGTCGCATCAATGGGCGTATCTAACTCAGCGAGTGATTACTCCATAGAACGTAGTATCATTAATTTCAATCAAGGGATCACCGGTTATGTTGCATCAACAGGTCGCGCAGTAATTAGTGGCGATGTAAGTACAGATAGCCGCTATATTGCTGATGCCCGCCCTGCCAGATCAGAGCTGTGCGTTCCATTAATTTACAAAGAGAAAATTTTAGGCGTTATTGACTGCGAACACCCAGTACACAATTACTTTACTGATGCTCATTTAGAAATTTTAACCACTGTGGCACATTTACTAAGCGCCAAAATTAATCATGTCAATACTGTAGAAAACCTACAGCAAACAGTCAGCCAGCTAAATACGGCACAAAAGCTTGAAAGTACTTTATTGCAAATTGCTAATTTGACTTACCAAGCAAATGATTTAGATACATTTTTAGAGTCACTTCATGGCATATTGACAAACCTATTAAGGGCTGACAACTTCTTAGTTGCACTTTACGATAAGCAAATAGACATTTTGGACATCGTCTATATTGTTGAGCAGGGTGTTCGCTCAAATGCTCATAAAAAAATATCAAAAGAGCAACTTAAAAATACGGCTTCATATTATTTGCTCAATTCAGAACAACCTTTATTACTAAATAAAGAAGAATACCAACAACACATTCAAGCTGGCCATTTTAAAATGGTGGGCAGGCAGTCAGAATCGTGGCTGGGTGTCCCTTTCAAAGTAAGTGATAATATTAGTGGTGTAATTGTTGTACAGAGCTACGATAAAACACATCATTATGATGATCATGATTTAGCACTTTTAACATACGTGAGTCGCCAGATCAGTCTGACAATTGACAGACAGCTCTCACGACAAGCACTCGAATATCGCGCCTTACATGATGAGTTAACGGGGTTGGCAAACCGCTCCTTATTGATTGATCGTATTAAGCATGCCATTTTAAAACTGACTCGTACCCCCAAAGGCACTTACCATGCTTTGCTCTACCTCGATCTTGACCGTTTTAAAAGTATTAACGATTCACTTGGCCATGAAGTTGGTGACCATTTTTTAATCGCCATTTGTAAATCCATTAAAGCAACCATCCGTAACACAGATACCTTTGCCCGATTGGGCGGTGATGAATTTTCAATTCTTATGGAAAATATCACCCATAAAAATCAAGTAACTGAAGCACTAAAACGAATAAAAAAAGCCTTAGCTGAACCACTTAACATTGATGGGCATTTACTCCAAGCCTCAACAAGTATTGGTGTTGCTTTTTGCGATAATAAAAACGATAAAGCTTATAAGCTATTACAGCATGCTGATGCGGCTATGTATGAGGCTAAATCGAATGGCCGCAGCCAAGTTCGCTTCTTTAATAATACCATGCGTAAAAAGCTAAAAAGTCATGCTGATATTGAAAATGATCTACAACACGGTATTGAGCACAATGAATTTGAATTGTATTTTCAACCAATTTTTACCATTGGTGATTGTCATGTAGTTGGTTTTGAAGCTTTAGTTCGCTGGCATCACCCAACAAAAGGCTTTGTGCCACCCAATGATTTTATTCCAATTGCTGAGAATACCGGTCAAATTATTAACCTTGATCTACATCTGCTTGAGCTGGCTGCTAAACAAATTTCAACTTGGCAACAACAGGGAAAGCGCTTTTTACGGATCACTGTCAATGTGTCGTCGCGGCACTTTGCGAGTCTTGATTTCGTCTCACAAATTCATGCAATTTATAATACCTATCAACTGCCTTTAGGTTCTTTGTGTTTAGAAATAACTGAGTCAGGATTAATAGAGAACCTTGAGCTGGCAACCAAAATTATTGAAGGTCTATCACCATTAAAAGTTAAACTGTGCTTAGATGATTTTGGTACAGGCTATTCAGCACTTGGCTATTTACATCAGCTCCCTATCCATGTGCTAAAAATTGATAAAAGCTTTATTGATCACCTCAAAGACACGCCAACTCCACTTGTTGACGCTATTTTATCATTGGCATCATCACTTGAACTTGATGTAGTTGCTGAAGGCATTGAAACCCAACAACAATTAACCACACTACAACAAACAAAATGTAATTACGGGCAAGGTTTTCTAAAAGCCAAACCATTGCCTGCATGCCAAGCTATCCTCTTAATTGATCAACCACTTTAAATAGCTCACAAAAAAGCCCCGATAAACAGGGCTTTTTTGTATCTGAGTCTCTAAATCAACCAACTAACCAATGTGCCATAAGCGCTATCACCGGAAGTGTTACCAAGGTTCTCAGGATAAAGATTGTGAACAACTCCAAAATGTTCACGGGGATTTTACTGCCCAGTAATAGTGCACCTACTTCCGACATATAAATTAATTGCGTCACGCTCATTGCGGCAATGATAAAACGCGTTACATCACTTTCAATCGAACCTGCCGCTAAAATTGATGGAATAAACATATCGGCAAAACCAACCATAATTGTTTGCGCAGCGGCTTCAGCTTCAGGCACTTGTAATAACTCTAAAAACGGAATGAATGGCATACCTAAATATTGAAAAACCGGCGTATATTCGGCAATAATCAATGCAAATGTACCCACAGCCATTACAACTGGTAATACAGCAAACACCATATCAAGCGCGTTATGAACGCCTTCTTTTAATGTTCCCTTTAACCCTGGTGCTTTTTCAGCCTTAGCTAATGCAACATCCAATGAATGCTTAAATAACGTTTTACCTTCAGGTACTAATTCAGCGTTAACATCAGGCTTCGTACCGTCAATTAATAAGTCTTTTTTAAAGCGTAACGGTGGTAATCGAGGTACTATAATCGCGGCCACAACCCCGGCTAAACATACCGTTGCATAAAATGGGGCAAATAGGTATTCCAGTTTTACTTGGCCAATAACCACTAAACAAAAAGTGATTGAAACAGCAGAGAAAGTGGTACCAATTATCGCAGCTTCACGTTGTGTATAGTATTTATCTTCATATTGACGCGCGGTCATTAAAATTCCTACGCTCCCATCCCCCAACCAAGAGGCAACACAGTTAACCGCACTACGCCCTGGCACCCCAAATAATGGACGCATCACTTTCGTTAATAAAGTCCCCACTAATTCAAGTAAACCAAAGTTAAGCAATAAAGGAAGTAATAAACCCGCTAAAATAAATACCGAAAATAATACAGGCAGTAAATCTTTTAATACCAGCAGCCCTGTATTTTCAGACGTTATCGCATGAGGTCCAACTTGAAAGTAAGTTAATAGTACAAACAGCATACCTAGTAGCCTAGTGACTAACCAAATCCAACTCACATTAAACAAATGATTAAGTAAGCGAAATTTTGTTAAGCTTTTTGGCCTTAGTACACTGAATATAATCGACATTACGCCTGCAACACAAATAACAAACGCGATCAGACCTAAAGCAATATCTGCAAATGAAGCCTGCACTGCTTTAGCCATTACCGCGATTGGTATCGTCATGATCTCGCCAGATGGAACCGGTGTCATAAATAAGAACACGCCAATCAAAGAGGGGACTAAAAAGGCAAACCATACTCTTAAATCGTAGCTCTTTTGATGCTGCTGCGGGCTGGGTGAGTTTAACTTAGACATATTTTCAACCTGTTAAAACCACAAAAAGAGCCAAATGCTCTTTTTGTGGTTATTATTTTATTTTTGATTAAATTTTAATACCGCGCTGACGCAAGGCATTTTCTAATGCTTGTTGTAGATCGTTCATAGTGCCAGGCTCCAATGTTGCCCCTTTATCATCCATCCAAGTTAAACTAGTGCCGCCCTCTTTCGTTCGGCTAACGAGTATTTGGTATTGCCCTTCATCAATTGGTAATTCAGCAAGTTCATCACCCCAAATTGAATCCCAGACGCTTGATTCAGGCTTTTTATAGTCAGCCGTTATAAGGCCTTTTTCTTGGTTTATCTCTACAATTGTAAAAGATAAGCGCTCTAAGAAACCAGAAAAGCGCTCAAAAATAACTGAGTAATCTTGCTCTGTTACCAATGCCGCATTGCCTTTATTATCAAAGCCCATCTCAAGAGAAATAATGCCTTGCTGCTTACGCATTTCAACCTGAAGCTGACGGTAGCGATAATCAAATTCAGCAATTACTTGATTTAATGCACGTACTTCTAACTGTTGCTGCAAAAGCGGCGTTAGTTTTTCACTTGCACTTTTATAATCAACCAGTTTAGAACTCAACGAAGCTGTACGCTGGTGTGATTTTTCTTCCAATGTAAAAATAAAACGCTGTTGTGATACAGGCGCACTATCAGCAAACCAGCCATCATCTGGTTTTATAATTGAGTACCAATCGGTTTCAATCGTACCCGTTGTATTATCTTCTTTTTGCACTCGTGTTTGTTGTTCAGCCAAAACAGCTTTAACCGATTCAGTGATAAATTTATTTAAATCGACAATGCCGTCATTTTTATCAAAAAATACACGCGCTTGTTTATCCGTTTCTTCAACCCAGCTGCCTTTAGCTACAGTTAAAACCTGTGCTGGTGGGCGGTAATTTGTGGAATCTGGATTATTATCATAAGCAGCCACTTCCATTTTATAAGTGGGGTCTTGCGCTGGTTGCGCCAATTGCCCAGGCACCTGTACTGGTGCAGTTGCACGATAATTACGTTTATGATGCGCTTCATCAGTAAAAACACTACATCCTGACAAGCCTACCAATACACTCACTGCAAGCGCTTTTGGGATCCAATACTGCACAGATAATTCTCCTTAGCATACCCTTAATTGTTTTAACAAATATATGAGTGGGTTATGCCGATTTGGTTCAGTGTAAAATCAAGATTAACTTTACATTTCTTATTTTTATGCAAAACCCGTTGTTTTGAAGAGCCACTCAATACATATTATGAGCGCGGTTATGCAAAATTTTAACTATGGTACTTTCCCATGCCACTAAAAACAAGAAACACCGTGATTTTATACGGTGTAAATTAAGGTGCTCTGTAGTTTAGCACCTAATTTGTGTTAAACTTCGCCGCCATACAGCCACTATTACTGGCTTAGCTCGCGCTGTCTGTTGTAATAAACATAACTTAGGTATTTGAATTTATGACTGTTTTTTCAAACCATCAGATCGTATTAACTGCAATTGGCGAAGATCGCCCTGGTATTGTTAGTGAATTAACCCAATTAGTCAGTGACTGTCATTGCAACATCATCGACAGCCGCATTGCCATCTTAGGTAATGAGTTTACGTTTATTATGTTGTTATCTGGTGACATGTCTGCAATAAGCCGAATTGAACACACCTTGCCTCTCAAAGGCATGGAGTTAGGTTTGCTGACTATGATGAAGCGCACAGCCAGTCATAAACAAAGTGAATTTTGTGCAGGCTATACGCTCGAGTACACTGGTATAGACACCCCTGGCACACTTAGTAAAGTAACTCGCTTCTTTGCAGATAATCAAATTAGCATTTGTTCTCTAAAATCAGATACGTTTGATGAAGATGAGCATGTAAAAATGCGCTGTGAAATTGAGTTTAATATTCCCGTAGACGTTGACATTGATACCTTTAAAGTTCAATTTGAGGATCTATCACGCACCCTTAACGTAGACTATATTTTTAGACGCATTCGATAAGGAATAAACCATGAATACAATCAGTCCATTACAAGCAGGCGATAAAGCGCCTAGCTTTAGCTTACAAAACCAAGATGGTGAGCTAATCGTTCTTGAAGAGTTATTGAAAGACCAGCAAGTACTCGTGTACTTTTATCCAAAAGCATCAACACCTGGCTGCACTGTGCAAGCTGAAAACCTACGAGATGAAAAAGACGTATTAGCGCAATTAAATACCCGCGTTGTTGGTATAAGCCCTGATCCGGTTAAAAAATTAAAGAACTTTGAAACGAAAAAAGACCTTAATTTTGACCTACTCTCAGACGAAGATCACGCCATTGCAGAAGCATTTGGTGTATGGGGCTATAAAAAATTCATGGGCAAAGAATACGACGGTATTCACCGTTTAAGTTTCTTAATTGGTCAAGATGGCAAAATTACATACTTGTTTGATAAGTTTAAAACCAAAGATCACCATCAAGTGGTGTTGGATTATTTGACTAAAGACTGAGCTGTAAGCTGTAAGCTGTAAGCTGTAAGCTGTAAGCTGTAAGCTGTTAAGAATATACATAAGCGTTGCCAATGTGCAGCGCTTTTTTATTGGCAATAGTAAAATAAGCCGTCCCTCTAAATTGATAGTTACAAAACAGAGTGGATGTTGAGCTATCGCTATCTAGCCACACAATCACGTATTTACTGTTAATGCCGGCATGCGAATTGAATTTAATGATTAACGAGAAGTAATTAATACAAAACTCTCGTGTATCAGTCAAAATACAGTGATGATATTACCACCGTAGGTTGATTTGAGTAAAACCCAACGAAAATACAGGACCAAGCAACTTAATAGCATGAATAGGTGAAGTGTGTCGCGAGTAAAAGCGCAGATTCCCAGTGGTTATGATGTCTGAAGTCAAGATTTGTCACATTGGTCTTTTCCTCTTGGGGTCTACTTTATTCCTCTTATTTACTTAGCTACCGTTATTCACCAATAAACTCAATTGAGAAACCTTTGCCTTTTTCTCCTGACACATAAACTGTAATACTTTTTTCTTTATTCAAGAATTGATAATTGAGCTTTTTGGGGAAATCATTACTGGCAACTTTAGCAACATAGAAAATCTCCACAGACATTTCGACTAACCGTAAAGTTTCAGTACTTACAATTTTATCCTTTTCGATCGAATACTTTTAACCAGAGCCTTCAAAAGTTTTGTCACTTATCCGCTTCCATGATTCATTAATTTTCAATTTACTAATTTCAGAATTCCAATTACCAACAAGCCATGTTAATGATTCAACCGTATCACAAGCTTTTGATTCAATTAGTTACTCCTGTTTCACGGAAAATATAAAGTGAGGATTTGATGTTATTTTAGTTGGCATTTTGGAAGATATTACAGGTGCTTGAATAGCTTATTTGAGGTAAGTCAAACTAATGTAATGCTCTGTAATATTAAAAAACTCAACAAAAAAGTAGACTTATAATTCCAAAACTTTTGCACTATTAAGCGATCAATTATCGCTATTTTAATACAAATACAAGAGAGTTATGAGGAATAGCCTAATGGAAACGGAAACGCTTACGAACGGACGCATAAATATTAATGCGCATGCCCTACAGTTACTGAGAAAAAAAAGCTTTAAGTCAAGAGCAGCTGGCTCAAGAATGTACCGATAAAAGGCTGCCTATTTCAGTTTCATCAATAAAAAGAGCTGAAGCTGGGAAAAAAATACTATTTAGAACATTATCTATATTTGCACGCTTCTTTCAAGTCAGCATTGACGTATTACTTCCTAATTCGCCTATCCCTGTTTGGTTATACACTCATTTAATGAAGCAATCAGTAGATCCCTGCCTAGGTAGAGAATGGGAATTACATCAATTACATTCATTATTGAGTTATGCTGAAAGTCAAAACTGCACCAAAACCATTTATATTTACGGTATAACTGGCAGCGGGAAAACCCATTTACTTAATCACTTTATTGATTGTGTTAAATCTGCAGGAAAACGTAATTTAGCGTTTAGCCAACCACATAATTGCCCTGCTCATAAACTCAAATTTTCGATCTTTAATTTTATAAAACAACTACTGCAAATTGAAAGTACTGCCACGGATATGGTGATTACAAAAAAAGTAAATTTAGTCGCAAGTTCTTCTCTAAGTTATTTAAGGACCCTGCAATTATTAGGGTTTTCTCTCAGTAAAAATCAACGTAACACGCTAGCAAAGCAAACACTCCAGCAAATGAATAAAATAGATCAGCAGATAGCCTATGATTTAATTGATTATGCAGTTCATAAAAGAATCGCACTAATTACTATCGATGATGTGCATCATTTAACCTATACACAGATTCAATTTTTACGCTTATTCATAGAAATAGAATACGCACAGCCTATTTTATTTATTCTTATTGCCCAGCCAAAAGATCTACTGACCTCGCCACCTGATTGGTTGTCTCTTGCGCACACCATGCCATTAAAACAACTCAGTCTAGACGCCCAAACTCGCTTAGCAAAACATTGCCTTGCCAAAAAAGGGTTTGCTATTGCGAAATATCAAACCGAAGTAAAAGTGGCAATAGAGCGCGCTGCTGGCAACCCCGCTTTTTTACAGCAATTACTGCTCACTCCTGATTATCAAAGCTTCCAATCCACTAAGTTACAACAATTTATAGACAATACACTGGCCGATATGCCGGTCGAGCTTACTGAGCTTTTCCAATATGCGGCTTTACAAGGATTTCATTTTAGTGCCAGCCAATTAACTCAATTTACGCATAAAAAACATATTCATGCACCGCTGTGTTTAGCCCAAAAAATGTTGAGCAGCGGCTTAGTCGTACGTGAATCGGATCATTACAGTTTCTCACATCCGTTAATTTGGGAAGGCATTAAAAACCATCAACCTCTATTTATTAAAAATTCAGTTAAATAATGCAAGTGAGCCGGATCTGAGCCGGTATAAGCAACGATAAAAAAATATCTTTTCGTTGAACTAAACAATATGCGCATTCACATACCCAAAATTTTGCATGCGCATATTTACTTCTATTCAATCAATGAAAGGAAAAATCATGTCTGCACAGTTGAAAACAACGCCAAATACGCTCTCTTGGATTGGCAATAATACTGATGACCTAAATCACAAACAAGTTATTAGCCAACTCAAAACCGATCCCGAACTGTTTTGGCAATACTGGTTAAGGTTGGAAAAAAAAGTATTTAATTACTGTTTGTATAGTTTAACTAAAAATTTCCATGATGCTGAAGATCTGTCTCATGACACTATGCTAAAAGCTTATCAAAAGTTGCCGGAAGCAAAATCAGATATAAAATTACAGGCTTGGTTATTTCAGCTTGCCCGTAATCATTATTTTGACCAATTAAGAAAAAATCAGACGTACTTTAAATACCAAACGGTGCTGTTAGCTGAAGAGCAAGATAACGAAGCTGAAATATTTAACGAGGTCGTTAATAAAAGCACCAGTTGTTTTATTGAAAAGACAATTAAAAATATGCCGGAGAAATATCGTATAGTCGCGTTGGATTATTTCTTTAATGACAAATGCTACAAGCAAATCAGTCAGGAACAAGCACAAACCGAATCTCAAATTAGAAAATTGATTTTTCGTACCCGCAAACATATCACTCCACTCATAGTTGATTATTTAGTTAATTAAGTTGGAACAGAACTTAAGTCTTAAACGTTTATATAACAGCACCACAAAACACTGAGTGAAATAAGATACTTTTAAATTAAGTATCTTATTAATCACTTGGTAAAACGGCTGGTTAATTACCCGAAACAGGGCCTAGGTTCAAAACGCTTATATGACAGAGTCGCAAATGAACATAATCAGAAACTAATATTAACACTAAGGAACTCAAAATGTTTTGTGATACTCGGATCACCTATATCAATAAATCATTGAATAAAGATATGCCTAAAATATTTGTCTTCGCGACTAACGAACTACCTTCGTTTAACGCGTTACAAGATGGTATTGCCTGGAAAGTCATTTCAAAGATAGGTAGGGAGTCGATGAGCCGTTTTACTTACCCGGCTCAAACAAAAATATTTGCCAGTTGGGGAGATGACTGTAACCAGACCAGATCTTTAAATTGTACCCAAGGTAAACGTTATACGGTGACAGAAACCAACACAGGAATAGTATTAGTTGAAAATGGTAATGCCGTCAGAAGCGATGAAATAGAGCTTACCAATGAGATAAAAGTTCAAAATGGTGTAAGTGCTTACTTGAGTAAAAATGATCGCGTGTTAGTGAAGAAAAATATTGTTGCTTATGGTCAAAAAGCATCATTTCGTTTGTTACCTAAACTGTACTGGGGGATCGCATCTGAAATTAATCAATCGGATGCTATAGGTTCAGCCGTACTAGATTCAGATAACTTTTTTGTGCAAAACCTAGAAAGTGTTTCGATGGCTACTGTGTCATTAAACGGAAATGCCAAAGAAGGATATACATTTAAGATCGAAGATCAAAAATAAAAGGTCGCACAGCTTATGAAAACTCAAATCAAGTTCATCAATCACTCGATGAACAAAAGCTTACCACACGTTTTTATTTTTGCTGAAAGTGGCATGCATGATTTTAATCCAATTACAGACGGTATTGCCTGGCGGGTGTTGAAAAATGTTGGCCGAGGCTCAGTCGCTTCACTTATTTATGAGCCTGATTTTACTATCAGAGCTGGTTGGAATAATGGCGCTGACACGACCAGAATGTTACTTGCTGAAGTTGGTAAACAGTACCAAATAATTGAAGATAATACTGGCGTGATCTTGGAAAAATCCGGTAATGCCGCTACAAAAGACATCATTGAGTTGGTGAATAACATCCAAGTTGATAGTGGGGTTTCTGCTCAGCTTTGTAATGGTGGTAAGGCCATCATAGGAAAAAAAATCGTCGGTTATCAGCAAAGTGCCATTTTTAAACCAAGTAATAAACTTTATTGGGGATTAGCATCAGAAATTAGCGAAGGTAAAGGGCTCGCTTCTAAATCGGTAGTGTTAAATTCAAATCGTTTTTTTGAGCTGGATTTAAGCGGTGTAGCAGAGGTATTAGTCTCACTCAATGGTAATGCCAAAGATGGCTATCATTTTCAGGTTGAGCAGTACAGCTAAAAAGACATAACAGATATGAATGCTTTTGAAATAAGTAGACTTAACCCAGTTGCGCTTAACCGACTATTAAACATGGATGGTATTTGGTATTACTGCCAATTAAAAAACGGTAATACAAAAATCAGCTGTCGACAACTTGAACTGTCTATTGCTCAGTTCGATACGATAAAAAAAAAGTAACCCAATTGGGCGGTGAAATTGTGTCGTCCAATATTAAGCAAACCTTAGATAAACCCAACCAAAGGAAACAAAGAATGAGTAACTCTATTGTGATCACTTCGAGCTATAAAATTGTTGACCAAGGAGCTTTTAAGGCTTCATTGACTGAAAATTTAGGCTCAGATGCTAATTTACAAAAAAATATTAAAGCCAAACTGGATAAAGTCGCTGAAGAAGCGGAACAAAATAAGCTGGAAGGCAGCACTGTATCTATAGATTCAATGATTAAGACAGTATCAAGTGATGCTCAAGATGCTATTCAACTGACTGTTACAGATAGCACATCAACACTTACTGTCTCTGAGTCATTTAATATGACACTGGAAGTTGTAGTAACCGATACGTTAAAAACCGCAAACGGTGTTGATTCTAAAGTTTCTTATACTAAAAGCTTCCCATTAAATGAGCCATCAGTTTCTGGCGTTACAAGTGTGATAGCTGCGTTAAATTCATTCCCTGAAGGGAAACTTTTTGATAAAACCTTAACGTCTGTGGAAGTAAAATCAGACGGCACAGATGTTAGCAGTAAAGCGAGTTAGCTGCCGTTTGCTAACCAAACTCATGTAAATAACCCCCAACAAACCCAAGTAGGAAAATTATGCCTTCAAATATTGAAATTACTTATGTAAACAAATCTATGAACAAAGACTTACCTAAAGTTTTTGTTTTCACTAAAAACGAAACGCCTACCTTTGATGCGTTAAAAGAAGGTGTGGCCTGGCGAGTGATCCCAGATATTGGTCGCGCTTCTTCCAGCACCTTTGTTTTTCCAATTGAAACCAGTGTTGGAGCGACTTGGCAAGAAGGACAAAATAAAACGCAAGTTCTACCATCGGTGATTGGTAAGCGTTACACCGTCGATAAAGATGATACTGGCGTAGTATTAGCTGCAAATGGTAATGCGTCAGACACTAAGTCAATTGATGTTAATAACAGTGTTAACGTACCTAATGGGATCAGTGCTCAGCTATATAAAGACGGTAAATTGATGATGGAAAAGAAAATTGTCGGTTTTGGTCAAAAAGCGACCTTTGTACTTAAACCTAAATTATATTGGGGTGTGGCTTCAGAGATTGAAGAAAGTCAGTTACTAAATTCCGCAGTACTTAATACCGACAGCTTCTTTGAGCAGGATCTGGAAGGTGTCACTAAAGCAACCATTTCACTTAATGGTAATGCCGAAGACGGTTACAGCTTTAAAATCGAAAGTCAACAATAAACCCATTATGGCAAAAAAGCCATTTATAACATTAAAACCACTTACTCAATGAGAGATAAATTATGCCTTCAAATATTGAAATTACTTATGTAAACAAATCTATGAACAAAGACTTACCTAAAATTTTTGTTTTCACTAAAAACGAAACACCTACCTTTGATGCGTTAAAAGAAGGTGTGGCCTGGCGAGTGATCCCGGATATTGGCCGCGCTTCTTCCAGCAGCTTTATTTTTCCTATTGAAACCAGTGTTGGAGCGACTTGGCAAGAAGGACAAAATAAAACGCAAATGTTGAATTCAACAATCGGTAAACGCTATACGGTTAGTAAAAATGATACCGGTGTTGTATTAGCTGCAAATGGTAATGCGTCAGACACTAAATCAATTGATGTTAATAATGATGTACATGTGTCAGAGGGGATCAGTGCTCAGCTATATAAAGACGGCAAATTGATGATGGAAAAGAAAATCGTCGGTTTTGGTCAAAAAGCGACGTTTGTACTTAAACCTAAGTTGTACTGGGGCGTCGCTTCGGAAATTGAAGAAAGCCAGTTATTAAATTCAGCGGTACTTAATACCGATAGCTTCTTTGAGCAGGATCTGGAAGGTGTCACTAAAGCAACCATTTCACTTAATGGTAATGCTGAAGACGGCTTCAGCTTTAAAATTGAAAGTCAGCAATAAACTTTTAAGTAAAGAATTAACCCATCACTAAACAATCAAATTAATCACTTACTTCCCCAACGTTATTTTACGTTCATCTTTGTAACAATAGAGCTGCAATTAAATTGCCTATTATTGATAAGAAAGGGCGACTCACCGCCCAAATATAGGGAAGTTACGTCTGAAATTTGGTTAGTTAATGGGAGTTGATAGTGACCTTTTAGGACCTTAATCGGGTGTTAAAAGACCATAAATGATGAATAGATAGTGGGAATAAATACCATTGTCTTTAAACCCTATTGTTATAGGCAATGAAGAAAGCCTATAACAAGTAAATGAAAATTTAAAGGAGAATATTATGGCTTTTTATGAAATTGAATTTGACTATGCGGGAAATGCTCCCACTAAATCTCAAACCCGTAATTTTTGTATTGAGGACTTAGGATATGATCAGGAGAATGTTAAAGCTGTCAGTGAAATTAAAGTTGAAATTGAGGGTTCATCTAAGAACAATATTATAACATCAATTAATAACGAATTGCCAAAAAAACGCACTAATACAACATATACACAAGCGTCTTAAATCCTAAAACAATGAATAAATATAAACTAAAGAGAGAAAAGATATGAAAATAACTAACAAACAAGGCAAAAGTGTTTGGTTTGGAATTTCAAATGCGGCAGTTATACCTGACCAACAGGGTTTTCGAGAAGTGATGGACAATAATATAGAAACTGGAAACCAAAAGTCGAGAGAACTTCCTCGCGATACGACTTGGATAATTGCTGCATGGAAAGGGGCTGGAGGTCCCGGGCTAGTGACTGGGTGGACAAATGTTGCTGGAGGTCAAGACTGGATCTTTCAAGGTGGAAACTTTCAACTAGCATAGCTTGCATAAAACACCATCTATATAGAATAGAAGCCCATAACAAAACCTAAAGCCCATTAAAACGGGCTTTAGCTTAATTGTTATAGGCAAGTGACAGAGCCTGTAACAACATAATAAATAAAGGGAGTAATTAATGGATATCTTAATCAAGAATGAAGCAGGAACAGCCCCTGTAGCAACAGCTCAAAGTGATGACGCGAACATAAACGTCAATGATTTACATGTAACAAACCTTGATCCTACTGGTTTAATTATTCTTAATTCTGACTATCTCGTTGGTTTAGATGATGGTACAGGTATGGTTGGGCGTACTTGCATAGAAAAAAATGGCAATACAGCGACATTTAGAAAATAGTCATAACAACTATCTAAAACCGATGAAAGTGGGCTTTAGCTTAATTGTTAAAATAAAGAGGTCAGTTACTTATCTAATGATACTTCCTATTTTACGGTAGGGTTTTAATCGTAATTGAAGCGCTTCATTAGAGAAGTAGCTCGACCCTTTACTCCTTATCTGAACAAACTCATACAACTCAATTAACTACAGGGTCAAAGCCAAATGTCTAACATGGTTGCTTGCCCTGATATATACACAAAAGGATATCTATATGAGTAATAATAAAGCACTGATGGTTGGCTACCTACAAAGCTGGTCAAACATCACATTTACACAAGCAGCGGAGCAAGGTTATACCGCGATTGTGATGGCATTTGGTAAAATTGATGGTGCCACTGTTGGTATTTTTGGTGATGCATTTGCTGCATCTCCTTCAGAAACAGCTTTGAAAGCAGACATAAAAAAAGCCAAATCAAAGGGTGCACAGCAGGTATTATTTTCAGTCGGTGGTGAAATTAATACCTATAATCCAAATGACGTTTCAACAGTCGTGCTTGCTCAGAATCTAGTTGAATACCTAACAGATTATGGTTTCACTGGCGTAGATTTTGATTTGGAAATTAATGGTGATGGTAAATATTTGGATGAGCTTTGTCAGGCCATAAAACAACTTGCTCCAACATTACTTATTACAGCTGCCCCTCAGGTAAATCAATTCGCTCCAGGTTCTGATTTATACTTGGTTTCGACTGGTCATTGTCGTATGTACGATCAGGCAATAAATAATAATCGTTTTGATTATTTGTTTATTCAGGCATACAACAATCCATTCCCTGATATTGATGGCAGTAAAGAAACAAATGTGGACTTTATATCTAAAAGTTTTATTAACTTTAAAAAGTCTATTCCTGCAGAGACTCTAATTGTGATTGGTGAGCCAGCTAATAAAGATGCGGCCGGAACGAGTATTTTTACTGTTCCTGATGTTCCTGCAAATATTTACCCGTTAATTAGCGATCAATACCAAGCTATTTGCAAAGACCCACAGTTTGGTGGTGCTATGGTTTGGAGTATTAATTTAGATGCACAAACAAACTATCAGTTTGTTAAAGCAGTAAAAGATACTCTCTGACCTTTTGCTGTATTTCACAAATCCTATGCTTTACCGTAGTGTATTATAAGTGGGAACACTCCTTGTACACATTGATAACACAGTAAAAAAATACACTTCTCTTTTTTGCGTTTTTTGGTGTGTAAAATCTAGATTTAAGATCTGTGAATATTTCAGCCTATTTAATGAACCGAAGTGGCGGGAAAATACGCAAAATGTCACTTTTACTAATAAAATCATTCATTTTACCATGTTGGTAAAATGAATGATTTATAGTAAACGCAGCTTATTAACCATGTGTAACCTAGCTCTTTGTTATCTTTAAAAATATATTTCCCCAACTAACTTTCCATACATATCAAGGATAAACGCTATGCATTCCGTATTACATTATACAGTTCAACCAGGTGACACCCTTACACTGATCACAATTTCAATAAGAGCCAGTGCAGGTGTTGGAGTTAAAGACGTTATAGCAGTTAACCCTGAAGTTAACTTCGACCCTCTATCAGAAAACACTTTGCTCAAAATACCTTACTACTCGGCAGGCGGGCATTTTATATATCAAACTCGGATAGGCGATACTACGAAGTCAATTTGTGAGGGGTTAGCCAATACTGCAACACTTACGGTACTCGATTTAATTAACCACAACTACGCAATAAGCAAACATAAAAAAACGCTAGATCTAAGCAAGTTAAAGGTGAACCAAGTTTTATCTATTCCCTACACACCGGCATTGAATACCTTAACGGTAGCGCCATAATATACTAATAAACTACATCTATATACTAAGAGGAAATACACGTTTTTATACGCTAGACGAATAAAAACTAACTTAAATAAATGCTTTGTTGAAGAGTTTATTACTTAAGTTATTGATGGCACTGCAACTGCTCAGCCTACGCCTTTGTAGCATTTTACATCCTTGGTTGCGACTTCTAGTTTTAACTGTTGTTTACTACCTAAAAAACTTGAGTATTGATTCAAGCCATTGCGCTTCCTCTATATTCAATATATGGAGCTGTTTTTTTACGTTGCTTTTTTATATCTTTGGGCCTATATAATGGCCGCACCAGTCTACTATTCAATGCAGTCCTTTACACTGATCGTTGATGCTACTTAACTTAATTGCTAATAGGTAAGTATCTGATATGAGACTAACAAAGTTTGGCTTTACTTTTTACTTTCTACTTTCTACTTTCTACTTTAAATTTTTACACAAGCAAAAATAGCATTGCCTGATCTTTCATCCCAAGCGGTTATTTTTTCATAATCATGCGCAAACACATGTATTTCAAAGTAAGGCTTTAGGGCTTCTTTTAACTCGGCAAAGCCCAAAGCAACCATCGGATGTTCATCGTGCCATACGAGAGTGTCGTCTGCTGTTACTTTTGTAATACTGAGCTTTAATGACTGTTTTTCGCCACTGCCACTGTAGCTCCATCCTGAGCGAAATGTGAATAAACTATTTTCGTTTTCAGCGGTATGCTCTACAAATGAATCACTATCTATTTTATTTTTGTCAACGACGTTAAAACAAAATATACCGCCATCTTTTAATGCCTTGTGTGCACTAACAATACATTCTTTTAATTTATCAATACCATCACAGTAATGGATTGAATACAAAAAGCAGGTAATTAAATCCAATTGCTCAGTGACAACAAATTCACTCATGTTTTGCAGTGAGAATTGCGCTTCTGGGCAGCGAATTGTTGCTCTGTCTAGCATTGGTTGATTTATGTCGAGTCCACTACTTTGATAACCGTAGTTAATAAAATGACGAACATGCGGGCCCGTGCCGCACGCTAAATCAAGATGCGTATTTCCCTTATTACCAAAGATTTGGTGCAACCTATGAATAGAAGAGCTTTGGGCTTGATAATCTATATCTGCGCACATTAAGTCATAGTAATCGGAGAGATCTGTGTATAGCGCGTTTGCGGACATATAAGCCTAGTCGTTTGTAGTGTGTATATTGAGTCGCGCATAATAAACTAATTATCACGATTTACGAAGTGGGTATATCATACTAATCTGCATAAATATTTGAACAATTTAACGAATTAAGTAGACCCTATATCTAAGCTAGTTGGTATAAGTAAAGTGGTTTGTTAGGTTTCGTTGTACCCAACTCAACCTACTCAGCTTTATTTTAACACCAGGCTAAACTTAGGGCTTACGGCTGAAAACTTACAGCCCCGCTAACCCGGCGCAGCCGCTTAGCTTATTCCTAAATATTTGTGTACTTGCACTGATAAGCGCCAGTTTTTTTCAATGCAAATTTCAATCGCCAGTTTTGTAGCTGATACCTTTTGGCTAATTGGTTGCAGGTAAACAAGTTTAGGGCTTACGCCTGTTTTAGCGAATAACTCTTCAAGTTCTTCTACGTGCTTTTGCATCGCGATGGGGTGTTTTATTTCATCAGCGCGCTTCATTGCTGCACTGAGCACCTCGTAGCCGCCACGCATATTAATTTTAGGTGAAACAGTAACCCACGTTTGTGCTGGCGCTAAAATCTCAAATGTGCCGCTGGTTTCAATCTGTGTACTAAAGCCATTTTCATGCAGTAAATTACAGACAGGATTTAAGTCGTACATACATGGCTCGCCGCCAGTGATCACCACATGCTTTGCACGATAGCCACGCGCTGCAAATAGCGCTAAAATTTGTTCTGCAGATGCATCTGCCCAGTGATCTGAATCGGCTTTTTTTTCAACGGTTTCATCCAGAGAGACTTTAAATACATTGTCTACTTCCCACGTTTGTTTAGTATCACACCAAGCACAGCCCACAGGGCAACCTTGCAAACGCAAAAAGATCGAAGGCGTGCCTGTAAAACTCGCTTCACCTTGGATTGTTTCGAATATTTCATTAATTTTGTACAAAAGACATCTCACTTACTGCTTGGCATTTATTACGAGCACAGTACCCTGATTTGAAAAATCAAAAACCACGGTCAAAAATTGTTATTTATGCTCCAGCCGTGTAGTATATCGCGCCCTGATATAAACCTCTATTAAAACTAAGAGCAAAACAGTTATGACGCAAAAAGTAGTTGTGATTTATTCCGGCGGTATGGACTCGTTTACCGTATTAAATAAAGCCCTGCAGCAAGGCCACGATGTTTATGCCCTGTCATTTGACTATGGTCAGCGTCATGTAAAAGAGCTTAAAGTTGCTGCAAATGTGTGTGAAAAATTAAACGTTCCGCACAAAATCGTTGATATTTCAGCAATTAATCAATTAATTGGCGGCTCGTCGTTAACTGACGATATTGAAGTCCCTGAAGGTCACTACGAAGCTGAGAACATGAAAAGCACCATAGTGCCTAACCGCAACATGATTTTGCTATCACTGGCCGTAGGTTATGCTGTATCGCTAAAAGCGAGCCAAGTTTATTATGGCGCTCACTCTGGAGATCATGCTATTTACCCAGATTGCCGTCCTGAGTTTGTACAAAAGATGGATGATGTTTGCCGTATTGCTAACTACGATGCAGTGGAAATTTTCAGCCCATACTTGAACAACACTAAAATAGATATTCTAACTGATGGCATCAAAATGGGTTTAGATTATAGCCAAACATGGACCTGCTATAACGGTCGTGAAAAGGCTTGTGGTAAATGTGGTGCTTGCCAAGAACGTTTAGAAGCATTTACTCTGAATAACATGACAGATCCAATTGAGTACGAATAACTAAATATTAGCCCAACCAAGATTTATAAATTTACGATGTTTGGGTAAACAGAGGCTATTTTTTTATTATAACAATAGCCTTTTTTACTTAAAGCCAACGCCTTACCCGCGCTTTGTAGTCACTATAGTCTTGCCCAAATAACCTTTGTAGTGCATGTTCCTCTGGAATTATTTGAAACACCGTCAAATAAAAAACAAACCCAAACACACACAAAATAGCCCATAGAGAACCCAACCAGACACCCCAGCCTGCGAGTATAAATGCAAAGCCAACATACATAGGGTTACGGGTGTATTTATAAATACCCTTGCTTACTAAGCGTGTGGCTTGCTCTGGCTTACTTGGATTAACCGTAGTTTTTGCTAAACGAAAACTCACTACACCCGCAATACAAAATATGCTGCCAATGACTACTAACACTACAGCTAAATAAACAATAAAAGTAGTAAAATCAATCACGCTGTAATGTGCAATGATCGCCATTAGTACGGCAAAAAACAGTACAACAATAACGGGGGGAATTTTATTTTTTAGCATAATTATTTATTCACTTTCGCTGATAAGCATAGATAAGTACGATTCAATAAATATGGGGCCATTGTATAATTTAACACGTGCTATTTCACCAAAACCAGATCGAAACAAAGCATATTTACAAATTAAGTTACAATTGTCAGCTTTATACTCGCAAATATAAGGTTATACTTTGTGCTAACAACGGTATTTTAAGGAAAGAAGTTATGTCTGGTACTACGATGATAGTGTTAATCGTATTTATATCTGTAGGTTCAGGTGTGATTTACGATATGTATAAAAAGCACCTTGAGTTTAAACACAAGATGCAAAATAACAACAGTGATTCAAACAAACAACTGAGCGCGGTAAACGCTGAAGTGCTTGCACTCAAAGAACGAGTACAAACGCTTGAAGCTATCGTGACTGATTCTAGCTTTGCGGTAAAACAAGAAATAAATAAGCTATAACACGTTAAATTGGTATAAGTGCGCATTTTCTGGCTGCTCAATCCCATGAGCAGCTAAAAAACCACTGATAGCTTGATTACATCCTTGGGGCGCTCTACCACTGTCAATTTCAAAATTAAGTTGATTTGCAGACTGCTTACCTAATGAACACAAATTTAGTGCATTATGAGAGCGCAGCACAACACTTAGCAGCCCTATTTGCTCAGCTACAACGTGCTGGCTAAAACGCGCAAATCCATTGTATTTAAAATGCTCGTTAACATAATCATTACTGATTTTAATTAACGCATTTATTAAGCCATGTAAAAAACCGTTTGCTGAGCTATCTGATGCCAAAAATACAACCGTCTTAGCATTAAACTCACCTAACTGACACTCATCGCACGTAAGTTGTACTGTGTATAAGTAGTTATCGCTATTGATAGCCTGTATTGCAATTAAACGTAACTGCTCACCTGCAAATATACATCGCGCGATAATGGCATCAATGTCATTAGCCGGATAATTTTGATTACAGATCAATTCCGAATTTTGCGCCATTAAAGGCAAATCATGATGGTTATTAAATGGCGTACTTAAACCACTTTCGTGTGTTAACTGAAAAAGTTCACGTACTTCGTGCTCTCTTGCAACTTTTAAAGCCAGCAAAGCAGTTTGAATGAGCTCTGACGTAGGCAAGTTTTCTTCAACATACCAACGCCTACCAAACAGCAGTTTTTTAGCTTTGTTGCCGCTTTGGTAATTATCAGGGCTAAGTATCGCAACTTGCAGATAAATTTGATTGTCTTTTTTTGCAGCAAGCACCCTAAAGTGAGCTGAAAATTCAATATTACTTAGTACTTCATTAACACTGTCGAGAGAGTGTTGGTAACGTAAAAAGTGCTGCGGTACAACCCAATTTTTATTAGCAAGTTGTACCAACGGTGCATATGAAATTGGCTGCTCAAAGCTTTGTGGCCATTTAGTGTTATTTTTTGGATGTGAACCAATCTGTGTGTTTTTATCGAGCATAAATAAACCAAATATATTTGCGCAAGGCAGGCGTAAATTATATGTACTCTACGAGAGTAATATGACAAATAGATCACACAAGACCTGTTATTTTAGGTTTTTAATTCAACTAATTGTTGATAATCATTGAGCACGTTTTGAAAATATACAGGGTCTTTATTTATCATACGTGTGTAATGCTTAATTAACTGGCAAAGATACATTCTATGAGCTGTGTTGTTTTCTTCCCACATAATTGTACCTGTTGAGCTAATAGGTTGTTCGCTTTCAAAACTAACGTGTAAAACTTCATAAAAACGTTTATTTTCTAATACTATTTGCTCTGTAGCTAAGCCTAAGCCTAATTTATGCAGCCCTTTTCTCAAGCTATAAGTATGATGTACTGGGCATAAAATAAAGCTTAATTTTGATAAATCATGATTGGTGTTATTTATTATTATTTGCTGTACTAACTTAAGCAATAATTCCCCTCCCACACCAGCAATAATAACAAGTTGCTTTGCTGAAGGAGTTAGTTCAAGACTGCCAACGTCCTGACACTTTACCTGCCACTGTTTAGCTGTTTGCGCGCAGCTAAAACGAGTTAATGTTTTGCTCAAGTCAGCCATTAATGCAGGCACAATATCAACAAAAATAATTTTATCCGCAAGATTGCGCTTTAAAATCGCCATACCTAAAAACCCATGATCACAGCAACAATCCCAAATGACATCGTAAGACTCTGTGATCAATGTGTTTATAGTATTAAGGCGGTTACTCAATTTCATCTATAGTGACGATTGCGACGTTTTATAGATCAACACTTTTAAGCTTCTATCACTGTCTACATCAACAAAACCTTGCGTAGGTGCTAAACGTTTAACAAACTCAATTGCACCTTGCGTATGCTCGCTAATGAGCATTTTAAACGACTCTTCGCTTAATTCTGGGCTGTTAGCGCATAACAATAGCTGCGTGTTGCTATTGAGTACCTCTGGCAAGCGACGCAATACTTTTTGATAATCTTTAGTGAGTATAAAGCTGCCTTTTTGAAAGCTGGGTGGATCAACAATAATTAAATCAAAAGGCCCTGCTTTTTTGAGCTTGCCAAACGATTTTAAAATATCGTGCGGTAAAAAACTTACGCCGCGATCAAAGCCATTTAATTGGTGATTTTGTTTGCCAGTGCGTAGCACTCCTTTATTCATATCCATGTTTACAACACTATCTGCACCACCATGCATTGCCGCCACTGAAAACCCACACGTGTACGAAAATAAGTTAAGCACCTTAGCGTGTTTACTCTGCGCTTGCACAAACTCTCGACCACTGCGCATATCAGGGAAAATACCGGTGTTTTGGCGGCTCATTAAGTCAACTAAAAAGGTGGCAGCGCCTTCTTTTACTGTATGCGGTTGTGGTAACTCGCCATATAACAAGCTGTTTTTTGTTTGCTGGCCTGCGCGCTGTTGAAACACCAGCGACGTAACGAGTTCTTTTGCGTGCGTTTGTGACCACTGCCATACAAGCTCGCTTAACTGCAATAATGTTTGATCATCCACTTCTTCATACGATACTAAAAATAAACATGGCGGATAAAAATCAATATTTAAATGACTTAATTGCGGCGTAGTGTGCCCACGGCCATGAAAAACACGGCAAAGTTCATTGTTTGCCAAAGGCGCACCTTCGAGTGCTGTAATAAGGGGTGTAAAATTATGCATTTTTAATTAACTGTTGTTGTAGTTCATGGATTTCATCACGTACAGATGCGGCTTTTTCAAATTCTAAGTCACTGGCATAGGCATGCATTTTTGCATCAAGTTGCTTGATTTGCACTGCAATCTCTTTAGCGCTTAGCACTTGTTTACTTTCTTTACGGATCAGTTTTAAATTGTCTTTTGGACCCGCTTGTTCGCCGGTATCCATAATATCGGTGATTGTCTTAATTAACGCTTGTGGCTCAAGGCCATGCTTTACATTATAAGCATGTTGGATCTCACGGCGGCGCTGCGTTTCGTCAATCGCTTTAGCCATTGATTTAGTCACGCGATCGCCATATAAAATTGCACGACCATTAAGATGACGAGCGGCACGGCCAATCGTTTGAATAATTGCGCGTGCTGAACGTAAAAAGCCTTCTTTATCTGCATCAAGTATCGCAACAAGCGACACTTCTGGCATATCTAAACCTTCTCGAAGTAAGTTAATGCCCACTAACACATCAAATACACCGGCCCTAAAATCACGAATTATCTCAATCCGCTCAACAGTATCTATATCCGAATGCAAGTAACGCACTTTTACATCATGCTCAGCAAGGTAATCGGTTAAATCTTCTGACATACGTTTAGTCAACGTAGTTACTAATACCCGTTCATCAATCTCAACGCGCTTGTATATCTCCGACAGTAAATCATCAACTTGTGTAGCTACTGGACGCACTTCAATTTGTGGGTCAAGTAAGCCCGTTGGGCGAATAACTTGCTCAGCAATGTCATCACCGCAGCGTTCAAGCTCAAAATCACCAGGGGTTGCTGAGACATAAATAGTTTGCGGTGCAATTGCTTCAAATTCTTCAAAACGCAGTGGTCGGTTATCCATTGCTGATGGCATACGAAAACCATATTCTACGAGGTTTTCTTTACGACTACGGTCGCCTTTATACATGGCGCCTATTTGCGACACTGTAACGTGGGACTCGTCGATGATCATCAATGCATCATCAGGTAAATAATCGAGTAAAGTTGGTGGTGGATCGCCCGGTGTACGCCCTGATAAATAGCGACTGTAGTTTTCTATGCCTGAGCAATAACCCAGCTCGGTCATCATTTCAATATCGTACTGAGTGCGTTGTGCAACTCGCTGCTCCTCGACTAACTTATTCGCACTGAGCAACTGCGCACGACGATCTTTTAATTCAGCCTTGATATGCTCAACCGCATCAAGAATTTTTTCTCTAGGTGTCACGTAGTGCGTTTTAGGATAGATAGTTGCACGGACAATGTGTTTCTCAACAGCGCCCGTTAATGGGTCAAAAATGCTCAAGCGTTCTATTTCATCATCAAACATTTCTACTCGTACTGCAAACGTGTCTGACTCCGCAGGGAAAATGTCCACAACTTCACCACGAACGCGATAAGTACCACGACTAAAATCAATATCGTTACGTGTATATTGAATTTCAGCTAAGCGACGCAGCATATCGCGCTGATCAACTTTTTCGCCTACTTTTAATAACAGCATCATCTTCATATATGATTTAGGATCGCCCAAACCATAAATAGCTGATACCGATGCCACAATAATCGTATCCCGGCGCTCTAATAACGCTTTTGTTGCACTGAGCCGCATTTGTTCTATGTGTTCGTTAATTGATGCATCTTTTTCAATAAATGTGTCACTTGAAACTACATACGCCTCAGGCTGATAGTAATCATAATACGATACAAAATATTCAACTGCGTTATGAGGAAAAAACTCTTTCATCTCGCCATATAGCTGCGCTGCTAACGTTTTATTATGTGCCATGATGATCGTTGGACGATTCAAATCACTTATTATGTTAGCCATTGTAAACGTTTTACCCGTGCCCGTTGCGCCTAACAAAGTTTGATGAGCAAGGCCAGCTTCTAGCCCTTCACACAACTGAGCAATCGCGCTTGGTTGGTCGCCACTAGGGGTAAACTTTGATACCAATTGAAAATGGTCACTCATGCATGGCACTCCTTAATTGGTTGATTACTTATTGCATTAAGCTCTTTCATAAACCATTTATATGCCACTATACCGGTAAAAACATTACCAATAGCTGCACCAATTAATAGCCCCTTCAGACCTGCAAGCTCATTACCTAAATAAGCAAAAGGGATATAAAATATAAATAATCTAATCACACTTAAAAACAATGCATTCATTGGTTTATGCAACGCGTTGAATGACGAATTTGATAAAATAATAACACCTTGAAAACCATAACTCAGCGGCAAAATATATATAAATAATTGTATAACATCGATAACCACTTGCTCTTTACCGAACAATTGACTGATTACCCCCGCGCATGCAATCAATACTAAATAAATAATAAATTGCCAGATCATCACAAACTTTAAAGTTGTTGTGTAAGCTTCTTTAACTCGTCCAAGTTTACCTGCTCCAAAGTTTTGGCTGATAAACGGCGGTAAAGTCATCGATAAAGCTAACACCACTAAACTAGCAATTGACTCAATCCGACTTCCGACCCCAAATGCCGCAACGGCCTCTGGCCCATGAAACGCCACAAGCATCGTCATGATCGCCATTGCAATAGGAGTAAGCATATTAGCGCCCGCTGCTGGTAATCCAATTTTTAAAATTTTACGAATTGAACTTATCGCAGTTTGTTTTTTTGCTTTTAAACTAAGAAGCCTTTTTTTTACGGCTAGTAAATATAAAATGATCACTACAGCCACAGACCACGCAATGACACTGGCTATTGCTGCGCCTTGAATACCTAGTGCGGGAATGGGTCCGAAACCAAAAATAAGCATTGGATCAAGCACCGCGTTAATCAGCCCTGCCCCGCCCATTACAATACTGGGTGTTGTTGTATCACCACTGGCCCTCAACACTGAGTTACCAACCATTGGCGTAATTAAAAATACACTACCAATAAACCAAACACTCATATAATCATGGATAAACGGCAATACCTGTTCACTGGCACCTAATAAAGTAAATATTGGATTGATCAGCACATAACCCAGCAACGATAAACACAACACCATTACCACTGCAATTAACAATGCCATGCTGGCATCAAAACGTGCTTCTTCTAATTTATTACTCCCCAGCGCTTTAGCAATAACAGCTGATGTACCAATGCCAAGCCCGATCGCCAAACTAATGACGGTAAACGTAACCGGAAAGGTAAAACTCACCGCAGCTAAGGGTTCTGTTCCAAGTAAACTAATAAAAAATGTATCAACGATATTAAACATCATTAACGTGATCATGCCGAATATCATCGGGATCGTCATTTTTTTCAATGTTGGTAATATGGGGGCATTTAATAAATCGGGAGATGTTTTGGTCTGCAAGGTTGCACGCATGAGAATAAATAAGCCTCTTTTACTAAGCAGACTATTTTAAAGCATCATCGCTTTGCAAGCCACGCATTTATACACTGAATGTAAATTGAGTTAGAAAACCGCTGATAAAGTAAGGAAAACTTACTTTTTTACGCCCTTCATAAATAAATTTGTATTAAACCCCTATTAAAACAATAAAAATACATTTAGATAACTAAAATTACAAAAACGCTGCGTGAAACGCTGATTTTTTACACAATAATTTTGTATATCAAATCGTCACGAATAAATTTACTCATCAAAGGCGCTACTTTTACAATGCTTTATTAAACCACTGTTTTATAAGCATTAAAAAAAACTGATTTTAATGCTTGATATCCTTACAGAGCCCTAGAACAGTAGTCCCGCAGATGTTCTTAAAGTTTCATAAACAGAGTTATCCACAGAAACCGTGGATAACTCTCTCAAAGCCGCATTTATAAAGGCTTCTGAAGCAACCTCAAATACTGCTCTATAACTTAGTTGGCAAATACTAACTTTAACAGAATTGACTTAAACAGCTCAAAAAACAAACTTAGCGTGTAAATACACTATCTTTGAGTCTCACTAAACCTCTTTTCTGTACACTCCATATAAGCTAGTTAGCTGTTTTTAAATATAACTACCACAATAATTTGAAATGAAAGCATGCCACCGCGTTACTAACGTATTTTTATTAAGGCTCTCTTTATTTTACTTGTTCATCTATAAATACAGTTCGGAACAAATCAAGAAGTTAATATTTAATCAATAAAAAGTACTGAACACATTATTTTAATTCTCATAGAAAAAGACTGATTTTATAAATTTGACTCCATTTAAGTATCCAAATAATCATTTACGTGATTATTCAATTATCGTGTTTGTTTAAATAACAGCCGCTTTTGTGGTTTTGCCTGTTTTTAAACCGCGGGTAACTAATCAATAAACAGGCAATCTCTGTCATAAAACCATCAGATCGAACATAAAAACATCGAATAGACTTCTTTTTTTAATTTATGACTTTTATGTGTTGACAGTTTGCGGCGCGGTCATTAATATTTCGCCCCGTTGAAAGGCATATACGCTTCCCCCTTAGCTCAGTTGGTTAGAGCGACGGACTGTTAATCCGCAGGTCCCCCGTTCGAGTCGGGGAGGGGGAGCCAAGTTTTTCAACCATAAACGATTCCCCCTTAGCTCAGTTGGTTAGAGCGACGGACTGTTAATCCGCAGGTCCCCCGTTCGAGTCGGGGAGGGGGAGCCAAGTTTATGTAATATGATTGTAGTTCCCCCTTAGCTCAGTTGGTTAGAGCGACGGACTGTTAATCCGCAGGTCCCCCGTTCGAGTCGGGGAGGGGGAGCCAAATCATATAAGTTATTGTAGTTCCCCCTTAGCTCAGTTGGTTAGAGCGACGGACTGTTAATCCGCAGGTCCCCCGTTCGAGTCGGGGAGGGGGAGCCAACTTAACTTGCACAAATCAAATAGACTTTCCTGTATAATTCCACTACCCTACACATATCAAATTAATACACTCTGTTAATCATACTGACAAGTATAAGAAATTTTGATTGATCAAGGATTTGACTCCTTCCCTTTTGGACGACTGAAAGACTAAGACATGGCTGGCTTTAAAAAACTTATATTTATACAATTGTTATCTTGGCTACTATTTGCAAGTGTTGGTGGTTACTTTATAGCTGCGGCCTTCGACGGTGCTGCAAGTAATGCCCAAAAGAAAGCACAACTCGTAGTTAGTAACTATATTAACTCTCATTCTATCTCTGAAATAAACCCAGAGAAAATTCAGCGCGCACTTGCTGATGGAAATACATTTTCTTCTTTTATATTGCGTGATTACGACGGTAAAGAAGTAATTAATATCCAATCCCCTATTCAACTACCCGCTTTTGCTAAATTTGTTGAATCAAGGTTTAATTCTATTCGGCCACAATTTGCCGTTAATAGCGCCGCTGACATCAAAGTAGAATTTACAATCAACGCTGTTAGCCTTGCTTCCCTGTTACAACAAGCCCTATTTATCGTTATTTTGATTTCAGGCATTGTAGCAATCATCCCTGTTATTTTTATGAAAGCGATGTTCAAACGCTTAAATAGAAATATCAGTATGACCGTAGCAGAAGTTATTGATGTTTATATTAATCAAAACCAAGTAGAAGCAGGTCTTGAAACAGCGATTGATAACAGTAAGATAAAACGACTGGGCGCAGATTTAATTCCGAGCTTTAATCGTTTATCTCACTTTTTACAAAGTAAACATGACGATATTGAAAATGCCGCTCATTCTATAAAACAAGAAGCATATAAAGATGTAGTAACTGAGCTGGGCAATCGTAATATGTTTGTAGAGTATTATGAAAAGAATATCGAAAGCAGTGAAAAGAGCACCTTTGGTTCGTTAGCCATGATACGTTGTAGTGAATTACAATCAATAAACCAAACACGCGGTTACCAAAGAGGTGATGAATACATCAAAGCTGTTGCTGATATTATCAAGCATATTAGTGGCACATACACTGACAGCAAAGTGTTTCGCTTAAATAGCTCTGATTTTGCGGTTGTTTTACCCAATGTCCCGCTTAAAGAATCTGAACGTTTTGGTGATAATTTACAATCACGCTTTACTCAATACCAACAAAACCAAGAACTAAGCTCGGTGGCAAACACAGGCATTGTTGGTTACGAGAAAGGTAAACCATTGGGAGAGTTACTCTCAATTGTAGATAATGCTATGAGCATGGCACAATCAAAACAAACAAATGCATGGCATGTACAGCGCGAAACTGATTTAGTAAATAATGTGAGTGCTGGTTTTGGTAATCAAAATTGGCGTAAAGTTATAAATGAAGTAATAGAAGCCGAACGTGTTCATTTAGTAATGCAAAATATAATGCCAATTGGTAAAAGTATTAAAGCCTATGCTGAAATACAAGTGCGTTTTAAAACCGCTGAAAACCAAGTTCTTCCTACGGCCTCATTTTTAGCGATGGCTGAAAAACTGGATATGGCGATTGAAATTGATCGTTTAATTATTGATACTTCTCTTGAAAAAATAAAAAGTCGTAATTTCTCTGAAAAATATTTTGGACTCAACGTTACTGCATCCAGTGCCCATAATGATCAATTTGTTATTTGGTTAGAAAGGCGCTTACTTAAAGAGACGAATATTGCTTCAAAGCTGGTATTTGAAGTCAGTGAGTTTGGCTTACAACAAAATATTAAAGCCAGTAAACGCTTTATTGATATGATACATCGTGTTGGTGCGCGTATTACAGTTGAGCGGTTTGGTGTTGGTTTAACCTCATTTAAATTTTTCCGTGATTTGAAACCTGATTTTATTAAAATGGATGCAAGTTATACTCGCGGCCTTGAAGAAGATAAAAACAATCAGTATTTCATGCGTTTAATGGTAGATTTAGCACACCGAATTGGGGTTAGCGTTTTCGCTGAAGGTGTTGAAAGCCAAGAAGAAAAACACATTGTTGAAACTTTATGTTTAGATGGCGTACAAGGTTATTACATCGAAAAACCAAAAGATATATAGAAACACCTTAAAAGATTCAACGCTTAGTTATATAAAAAGGGCTCCAGCATATGCAGAGCCCTTTTTGCTATCTCAGGCTTAAGATCCCCCTCTGTAGCAAAATCGTATCTAACTTTTAACGCACTCGTTAGCTTAATCCAATAGCTATACCCAAGCCACCTCAAGATGCGAGTTTCAGTTGGAATTAAAAGCAATTTAGGCAAGGCATTGATTGCAAATAATGGTTGTTCCCTTGTTAAAATCAATAACGCAGTATAAATTGCTTTTAAACCAACCCGTTGGGCGTTTCACAGGCGCTTACTCTCAGCGTTGTTACTTCTTAAAAGGGACTGCCATTGTTGCAAAGTAACGCCTTGATATTAAACACCTGTGAAACGCTGAAGTCTGCATCTTGAGATGGCTTGGGTATATCATAATTATCATATGCAACTGTTATATGAGTAATTAATAATCCCAGGGCAATTAATACCAATCGTGTAAGTTACTGACCACTTATAGCGACAAGTAAATACAGTGATAACAAGGCAGAAATTTTGACATGGTGTTGTTCTCGGCGATTGCTCCTGCATTGCTCTAACTCCTGCATCCATGCATTCGTACATGAAAAATTACTAACGCTGTTAGCGCTTTATTTAGCCCGCTAGAATGGTTAAATATTTAAGTCGATTGGTATAACCTGTGTAGGAACATGCTCATTGTATGAATAACTATGGTATGAAATTATATATTGCATTGGTTTTGTATATTTGCCTTCTACGTGTTGTTAAACAGCCAATAAAAAAGGATAATGTCGACGTTTATTATAGCTTGAGGCGAACATGACAGAATATGTCTTGCTGTTGATCGGCACTGTGTTGGTTAATAACTTTGTATTAGTACAGTTTTTAGGTTTATGCCCATTTATGGGGGTATCTGGCAAGCTAGATACCGCTATAGGCATGTCACTTGCAACCACTTTTGTATTAACTCTTGCCTCGGTAACAAGCTATTTAGTCAATCAATATATTTTGATCCCGCTTGATATTACCTTTTTGCGTACTATGAGCTTTATTTTAGTCATTGCTGTGGTCGTTCAATTTACTGAAATGGTAGTTAGAAAAACCAGCCCGACACTTTATCGCTTACTCGGTATATTTTTACCTTTGATCACCACCAACTGTGCGGTATTGGGTGTTGCCTTGCTAAACATCAAAGAAGATCACTCATTTTTACAATCAGCGGTATATGGCTTTGGTGCTGCCGTTGGCTTTTCTATGGTACTTGTTTTATTCGCAGCACTGCGTGAACGTTTGGCTGCTGCAGACGTACCTACCCCTTTTAAAGGCGCATCAATTGCCATGATCACAGCTGGTTTGATGTCTATGGCCTTTATGGGCTTTACAGGATTAGTGAAATTTTAACATGACCTTGTTTTATGCATTAATTGCGCTTGGTTCACTTGCGCTCATCTTTGGGTTGATATTAGGGTTTGCCGCTGTGCGCTTTCGTGTACAAAGTAACCCTATTGTAGAACAAATTGACACTATTTTACCGCAAACCCAGTGTGGTCAGTGTGGCTACCCGGGTTGTCGTCCTTATGCTGAAGCTATCGCCAACGGTGACGAGATTAATAAATGCCCTCCAGGTGGTGAGTCAACAGTAAAGAAACTAGCTGATTTAATGGGTGTTGAAGCCAAACCATTAGCTGGCGGCGAACAAGCTGAGCCGGTTAAAACTGTTGCCTATATTCGTGAGGATGAATGTATTGGTTGCACAAAGTGTATTCAAGCCTGCCCTGTAGATGCCATTGTTGGTGCTACACGCCAAATGCATACAGTGCTTATTGATGAATGTACTGGTTGCGACCTGTGTGTTGAACCCTGCCCTGTAGACTGTATTGATATGCTACCCATTGAGCAAACTAAGCAAAATTGGAAATGGCAGTTAAATACAATTGAAATCACGCAGGTAGATTAGGAAGCCACATGGAACAATTACTAAATCAAATAAAAAAAGGTAAAGTGTGGCCATTTCCAGGTGGGATCCACCCACCTGGGCAAAAAACACTGTCTAGCACACAGCCCATTACTCGCCTACCCCTGCCTGATAAACTTGTTGTGCCTCTTAAGCAACATATTGGTGCCAATGGACAACTTATAGTTGAAAAAGGCCAACGCGTATTAAAAGGACAAGCGCTTACACAACCTATCGCTAATTGGTCAGTACCTGTTCATGCACCTACATCAGGCGTGATAGAAGATATTTGCCACGCCCCATCTGCGCACCCTTCTGCACTGCCAGAACTCAGTGTAATTATAATACCAGATGGCGAAGATACCTGGTGTGAGCTGCATGTAGCTTCCGATCCGAGTAAATTATCGCATGAACAACTTATAGATATCATTCATCAAAGTGGTATTGCTGGTATGGGGGGAGCTGGTTTTCCTACTTACATCAAAGCCGATAGTAGAAAGGCCATTGAATATTTAGTTGTCAATGCTGTTGAATGTGAACCTTATATAACCGCTGACGATCTACTTATGCAAGAACACGCACAAGGGATCATTAACGGAATTGAAGTGATGCAGCAATTACTCACTCCAACCCTTACTATTGTTGGCATCGAAGATAATAAACCCGATGCAATTGCAGCGATGAAAAAAGCCGCACAGCACGCTGATAACATCATCGTTCAGACTGTGCCGACTATTTATCCGTCAGGCGGCGAAAAACAGCTGATTAAGTTGCTCACAAACAAAGAAGTACCTAGCGGTGGGATCCCTGCTGATATTGGCGTGCTCGTACAAAATGTGGGTACTTTATTCGCGATTAATCAAGCCGTTTATGAAGGTAAGCCACTTATAGAACGCGTGATCACCGTAACAGGTAATACGATTCATAAGCCCGGCAATGTCTGGGCACTCTTGGGCACAGAGATAAAACACTTACTCGACTGCCAAGGTTTCTCACCTGTACCACAGCAACGTGTTGTAATGGGTGGCCCAATGATGGGGTTTACATTACCCACCGTGCGTATTGGTGTAGTCAAAACGACCAACTGTATTTTAGCCCCTGATCATAATGAACTTGCAGAGCCCGGCCCTGAAAAAGCCTGCATTCGCTGCAGCGCATGTGCAGATGCTTGCCCTGCCTCTTTATTGCCTCAACAATTGCAGTGGTTTGCTAAATCTCAAGAGTACGACAAGTTAAAAGAGCACAACTTATTTGACTGTATTGAATGTGGCGCATGCGCCTATGTTTGCCCAAGTGAGATCCCTCTTGTTCAATACTATCGCGTTGCAAAAGCTGAAATTAAAGAAAAACAAGAAGAGCAAATTAAAGCTGAACGCGCAAAAGTACGTTTTGAATTGCGTAATGCCCGATTAGAACGCGAACAAGAAGCCCGAAAAAACCGCCATAAGCGTAAACCTGCCACCGAAAAATCAGCCGATGAAAAACAAAAGATAGCCGATGCGTTAGCTCGCGTAAGTAATAAGCCCGCAAAAGACGATGAAAAATCGGCTGTTGCCGCAGCAATTGCTCGCGCTAAAGCAAAAAAACAAGGCGATCAGCTAGAGCCTGATAATAGCGAAGTAGCAAAAGAGCGTGCCGCACGTAAAGAGCAAGCGCGCCTTTATAAAGAACAAAAAGCCGCTGATACTAATGAGGCTACACATTCAGATGCCCCTGTTGATGACAAAAAGTCTGCTGTGGCTGCCGCCATTGCTCGCGCTAAAGCTAAAAAAGCCGCACAAGCTGATGCATCAACAACTACCGGGGATGCTCCAGTTGATGATAAAAAAGCGGCTGTAGCTGCTGCCATTGCGCGCGCTAAAGCTAAAAAAGCCGCGCAAGCTGATGCATCAACAACGACCGAGGATGCTCCAGTTGATGATAAAAAAGCAGCTGTAGCTGCTGCCATTGCGCGTGCTAAAGCAAAAAAAGCCGCACAAGCAGAGCAACTCGCTGCATCAAAGAATAATAATACTGAAGAAACGACAGTAGAAAACACACCAGCGGATGACAAAAAAGCGGCCGTGGCCGCCGCCATTGCGCGTGCTAAAGCTAAAAAAGCCGCGCAAGCTGAGCAAATCGCTGCATCAGAAAAGGTAAATACTGAAGAAGAAACAGTAGAAAATACACCAGTGGATGATAAAAAAGCGGCAATAGCTGCTGCCATTGCACGTGCTAAAGCTAAAAAAGCCGCGAAGGAGCAAGCTGATGAGGCAAATCCTCAAACTGAGACAAGTGAAACATCCGCAACATTCGAGCAAAATATAGAAGCTCAAGCACCCGTAAAAGAAAAACCTGAATTAACAGCTCAAGAGAAGAAAAAAGCCGCTGTAGCTGCCGCCATTGCGCGTGCTAAAGCAAAAAAACTACTAAAAGAAGGAAGTGATAAGTCATGAAGCTAACTATGGCCAGCTCGCCCCATAGCCACAGCCATAAATCACTCAGCAGATTAATGCTCACAGTGATTTTAGCCTGCATTCCTGGACTTATTGCCCAACTGTATTTTTTTGGTACTGGTGTATTAATTCAACTTATTTTAGCGTTAGTGACCGTCAGTGTGTGTGAAGCTATCATTATGCGTATTCGCAAGCGCGCTATTTGGCCTGCACTTAGTGATGGTAGTGCATGGTTAACTGGCGTGTTGTTAGCCCTAAGCATTCCGCCATTAGCCCCATGGTGGGTAATTGTAATAGGTTGCTTTTTCGCTATCGTTATTGTCAAACAGCTTTATGGTGGCCTTGGTTTTAATTTATTTAACCCCGCTATGGCTGCGTATGTGCTATTGCTTATCTCTTTCCCTGTGCAAATGACAAGCTGGCTCCCCGTTAACGAATTACTTGGTAAATCAATCGACTTAAGCCAACAGCTAGCACTGATTTTTAATGGTTTTACGAGCAGTGGTTTCAGCCTAGATCAGATGCGTGTTGGCGTTGATGGCGTAACAATGGCCACACCGCTTGATACGATAAAAACCGACGTAGCCCACGGATTAACCGTGTCAGAGAGTATGCAAAACCCACTATTCAACCAATGGACAGGCCTTGGTTGGGGATGGGTTAACCTTGGTTTCTTAGTCGGTGGTTTATACCTAATTAAAGCAAAAATAATTAATTGGCATATTCCAGTTGGTATAATTGCCATGCTTAGCGTATGCAGTGCAATAGGGTATATCGCATCCCCTGGCACCGAGCCTGGAGTGGTATTTCATTTATTTAGTGGCGCGACAATGATGGGGGCTTTTTTTATTGCAACTGATCCCGTATCGGCCGCCACAACAAATCGCGGACGTTTAATTTACGGCGCATTTATTGGTTTATTGGTGTATTTAATTCGTACTTTTGGTGGTTTTCCTGATGCCATGGCGTTTGCCGTATTACTGCTTAATATGGCGGTACCATTAATTGATTACTACACCCAACCACGCACTTACGGACACGGGGTAAATAAATGATTTTATCGTCGATGGGAAAAAATGGCGCCATTTTAGCCTTGTTTGCACTGTTAACCACAGGTGCAGTCGCCACTATTTTTAGCTTAACCAAGGACAGCATTGCAGAGCAAGAGCGCAAACAGCTCTCATCACAACTGCAAGAAGTGCTTGATGCCCACTTATATGATAATGCCCTCTACGAAGATTGTGCACTAATCGAGAATGATTTACTCAGCGCACGTGACTCGCAAACCGTGTATCGCGCGCGTAAAAATGGCCAAAACATTGCACTCGTTATGCGCCACGTTACGCCTAAGGGTTATAGCGGAAATATAGATTTATTAACCGCGGTATTTGCCAATGGTGAAATCGCAGGCGTGCGTGTAACAAAGCATGAAGAAACGCCCGGTTTAGGGGATAAAATAGAACTTAGAAAATCACCGTGGATCACCGTTTTCAAAGACCAAACAGTGTTAAGCACCGACGATAAGCGTTGGGCCGTAAAAAAAGACGGTGGTAACTTCGACCAGTTTACAGGCGCTACCATCACCCCTCGCGCCGTTGTAGGTTCAGTGAAAGACGCAGTGCTATTCGCTCAACAACACTTTGATGACGTTTTTGCGGCAGAAAACGCATGCTTGGCAGGTCAACTATGAGTCAAACAAATAACCCGTTAAAAGAACTAATCAACGAAGGCATGTGGAAAAACAACCCCGCTCTCGTTCAACTTCTCGGTTTATGCCCATTACTGGCAGTCACCTCCACAATTACCAATGCGCTAGGGCTTGGCTTAGCCACATTACTGGTACTTGTGGGCTCAAACGTTACTATTTCAGCCGTGAGAAATTGGGTACCAAAAGATATTCGTATCCCTGTTTTTGTGATGATCATTGCTGCATTTGTAACGATTATTCAATTATTAATGAACGCATACACATTTGGTTTGTATCAGTCATTGGGGATCTTCATCCCATTGATTGTCACTAACTGCGCCATCATTGGCCGCGCTGAAGCGTATGCCTCTAAAAATCCTGTGCATTTATCAGCGTTTGACGGCCTAATGATGGGCTTAGGGTTTATGGTTGTGCTAGTTGTTTTAGGCGCCATGCGTGAATTAATCGGCCAAGGCACTCTATTTGATGGTGCTGATTTATTACTTGGCCCATGGGCATCCGTTTTACGTATTGAAATTTTTAGTTTTGATAACCAATTTTTGTTAGCTATTTTACCACCCGGCGCATTTTTAGGCTTAGGTTTACTGATCGCCGCTAAAAATGTGATTGACGCACAAATAAAATCAAAGCAAGTTGCTCCACCAGAGCCTGAAAAAGGGCCGCGAGCAAGGGTCACCAGTTTAACTTAAGGGGAAGCGCATTATTTTATAATGCGTTTAAGTTGCATGAATAAAGAAAAACGTCACCAAATACTCACGCGCCTGCGCGACGATAACCCACATCCAGAAACCGAGCTTGAATATTCAAGCCCGTTTGAGCTACTTGTTGCAGTAACGCTATCAGCGCAAGCAACCGATGTGGGCGTAAATAAAGCCACACGTAAGCTGTTTCCGGTTGCCAATACACCACAAGCTATTTTAGATTTAGGTCACGATACACTGCGTGATTACATTAAAACTATCGGTTTATTTAATTCAAAAGCCGCCAACGTTTATAAAATGTGTGAAATTCTCGTCAATCAACATAATAGTATTGTGCCTGAAAATCGCGAAGCCCTAGAAGCCCTACCCGGCGTTGGCCGTAAAACTGCGAATGTAGTGCTCAACACCGCCTTCGGCTGGCCCGTAATAGCGGTAGACACACATATTTTTCGTGTTTCAAACCGAACTAAACTCGCCATGGGTAAAGATGTAGTAGCCGTTGAGCAAAAGCTTGAAAAGGTAGTCCCAAAAGAGTTTAAAGTAGACGTGCATCATTGGCTGATTCTACACGGGCGTTATACCTGTGTAGCGCGTAAGCCAAAATGTGGCAGCTGTATTATTGAAGACTTGTGTGAGTTTAAAGATAAAGTAGAGTAAATTAGTGACTGCTTTGAGCGACAACCGGACGCTGAAAAATTCGTAGCAACATCCAAAATGCGAGACCCGTCATTGAAACTCTATCATTTGGTAAAAATGATATTCTTATTTTATAGGGACAATTGAAACCAACGACGAACATAAATCATCACTGGCTTTTAAAATTAAAAGGTACAACTCAGTTTAATATATGTAATTATTGAATAACGACCATTTTATAATGGAAATTTTTAGCTAATAAAGGATTGATGAATGGCTCTTCTACGAATTTTTTTCACTGTTATTTTTGTTATATCTATCTCAGGATGCATAGGTGCAGGTGTTGTGTACTCTTATGATGAGGAGGAGAGTGTTTCTTTAACTAAATCAGAAGTAAAAAAGCAATTTGGTGAACCTTTAAAAGTAAAATCTGACCAAAAGAAAGAAGTTTGGTATTACAAAGCCAAAGACGAAAGCGTTAATGGTTTTTTTATTGGCCTTGGTATACCATTACCGCTATTTATTTTTCTAGATGAAAAACTTATCGTTGAGTTTGAAGGCGAAACAGCAACAAAATTGATATATAAAAATTCACAGCAAAAAACAGTTGGCGCATTTTGCAAGTTTGTACCAGCTCTGCACCATGGTCCAAATACTTGGTCTTGCCATTTGGGTACTAAATCTGGAGTGGTCTAAGTAATATCTTCCGTTCATAATAGCGATATTATAAATCATGAAACTACTGGTCTTAGAATTGGATTAGTTGATTTTGCTCAGCTTTCACAATCGTCCGCTTCTGGCACTTAGCTGAACTTCGGCAAAGAGCGAATAGCAGGCGGCCGATAAACTCGTTTTTGGACAAAAACGTGTTAGAGTATTTATTCGGTAACGTGGCTGTAGAATAACTCCAACAGCCAAATTCAATTAAAAAACGAGTTCCTTTAATTAACTCTAAGCGCTTTTAAAGCATTAGGTAATGCATTTGGACCCCATAAAACAGGCTGTTTTTCTTAAAAAAGAGTAATTCTACAGCCGCAATGCCCTGTTAAGGTGTGAGTGTTCTGGTCAACTAATACCGATGCCGCCGTATACCACCTTAAACAACAAACACTACGCATAGTGAAAATGCCACGCGTTGCGAATCACTCTTAAACAGTTTGTTAGCAATCTTTATTTGCAAAACGATTTCTTAAAGTTGTTGTACCACTTTGTACTCCAAGACATTTGCTGACAAAGGAACAGTAACTCTTTTTCATCGTTTACATTATTCCTAGTTATTAGGTCATGAGTGGACTTATTGACAATTAAACCATTATTCAAATAGTGGGCAATTTGAGGATAGGCACTTTTGCTACGTATGTGTGAAAACTCAGCTGTCCTTATATTCAAATCATCTCCAGTCAACTCATCCTTAGTTATTTTATGGGCTTTGATTCTTATTGATTTTAGTCTTTTCAGCTTTTCTGAAGTTTGCTCATAGCGTCTAGCTCTAAGTTCTCGAGCTCGAGAACATCGGCGTGTCGCAACCAATAGCGCACAGGAATACTCCAAATAGTCTTCTGTATTTAGTTTCCCTGCGTAATTTACTCGCTCGTCCAAGTATTTACACAATGAAGAACCACTAACATAAATACCCCCATTTGTTGCTACAATTTTTTCATTTTTCTGCAGCTTTGAAACCCAGTATTTTGCGCTTCCCTTAGTGGTTCTAATTACTGTATGCAATTTGCTTGATTCAACCCAAACAGTACCCTCATCATTTATTATTCCAATTTTATCCCAAGCATTATCAATACCTTTTATGGTTTTAGAGTCTAAGTGCTCAAACTGCTCCATGCTTGGTTTTTTATACAACCCCTTAACGCTTTCACCCTTGAAAGGTAACAACTCACGCATCATTGCACCATTTCATTATAAATATCATTCAAAGCCCTTGTTGCTGCTTCTGAACGACTATCACTGCATACGTCAGGATGTATTGCTTTCATCACTTTATTTCTCCATCTTTTAGCAACAGACTTATCTTTATAATGATTAACATCTACTTCTAAAAAATCGAGCCTAATCTTTCCGGATGTGTATAAGAGTACAAAGATGTACTTATTACTTTCAGATATGAAATCTCCATCTACTTTTTTGGGTTCTGAAATGTACAAGGCGCGAAGAGATGTTATTTTATCGAATAGTTCACTCCACCCTCTTGCATTAATTGATGAAATATTTTCAAGGTCACAATTTATCTTTTCCTTTACTGATTTAAAACTTCCCAACTTCTTTAATGCTCTGAGTGAGTCGCAATCCCTCCAGTCCATTATTATCTCCTTACTATAAATACTGCTAACATTTTAGTATTTATGCTACACGCAGTTTGTGTTGCATATGCTATGGGAATTTGCTTTTTGGAGGCTCTCACTTTCCTAGCTAGTTTAATCAGCTTAGCCCTTGTTATGTAAACTTTTTCTGCATTGCTCAGCGCTTATTATATATTCATTACATCTAAATTGGCTAGATTAGCAATTATATTTGTTACACGTACAGATGCTGCTAGCCTGAGCAATTAAGCAGGTTAACTAATTGATTTTAAGCAGCTACCGAGTAGCTCACTCGTTCTGCTTTGGGTAACTTTCGTAGTTTTCTCAAAGTCGACCCAAGAGTATTTGCTCTGAATGATTTTGGGGCAAAGGCGAGTTGTATTTATAGCCCGTCGATGGACAGAAATCATTTAGGTTCATTGAAAACAGAAGTACTTATAATTGTTTCGTTTCACTTAAAAAATGAGTAAATCGGTACGGTTTTTCATATCCTATGCTAACCATAACAAAACCTAATATTTACGATTAAGTCACAACATAACCACTTCATTGTCTTTAAACCATGATTGGATTGCATTAGCTTTAACCGCTTCTGGATTATTAGTATATGCGACTATAGCCAGACTTTTTTCAGCCCGACTACATATTACATAAAACAGTCTTCTTGTTCTTAGAGGGGTAGAGTCTTTTCCGTCAGCTTCGTTTTTCATGTCAGTGCTACTCAGTGGTTCTGCACCAAGTAGCTTTTCATATTTAAAAAGAAAGCCTCCTGCACTGTCATCATCCAAAACAGCCATTACTCGGTCAAACTCCAAGCCTTTCACACCTTGATGGGTCGCAAAACCCGAACTTTCATTTATATAATTCGAGTAACTTTTAACGCTAGGCATTTTGGCTCGAAGAGCTAGCCCCCATGCTATATATTCTTTTTCTAACTCCTCTCGTTCCTCTTCCGAAAAGCTAGATATATCTGTATCCATATGTGTATTTAAACGTTCAGGAACATCCAGTAATCCACTTCTCGAGAAGTATTCTATGACTTCACGTAAAGTTAACTCTTCATTAATTAGTTTAAATTTAAACTTCTCAATACTGGTGTCTACCTTCTTTATACATTTAATAGGCTCTCTTACAAAGTCTGTGTTTGAGCTACTCATCATTGTTGAACCAAGTTTGATAAGCCTAGTAATTTCAAAATGCTTATCACTCACAATTGCCTCAACCAGAGGTAAAACAAGATTGATTATGAACTTAGGAACAGCGGTGACACCCATCCTAAAGTTATGAGTTAACCTGCTTAATTGCTCAGGCTAGTAGCGACTGTGCGTGGTGAAAATATCATTGCTTAACAGTTAAATATTAGGTTTAATAGGGACATAATAAACGCTGAGTAACGCAGAGATAGCTTAGATACACAGGCATGCCGATGAAATTGGCTTGATATAGCTTAGGTCATAAAAAGCCTTTCTATATATGTAAAGTCCATAGCATAAACAATACCAACGCGAACACACCGAGCAGGTAGCGCCTCAGTCCAACAAGCGATTATGCAACACAAACTGCGTGTTGCATAAACACTAAAGGGATTAAGGTGACACTCATCTTAATTATTTCTTGGAAAGAGCATAGCCCCCCCCCTGTAAAATCAGATATCAATGTTCTAAATATCTAAAATCACCACTGTATTCACTTTAATATAAGTACATCATCACCAAATCCTAAATTACAGGCATGCGAATTTCTGCCTAAGGGCAGTTTTTAACATTTGAATGTGTTTTTACAACTATGCGAGTAGTTTTTCGCAATTACTGAGGTTGCTGCGTCGTTTTCTGTTTAAATTTTCACAGTAACTTGTGTGTGATGACGGTCTACCAACTGCGCCATGAAATACGCGGGTAAAGTGTGTAGTGAGCTTTAACCAGTTTTCAGGGGAGATATTGATGCGCGCTAAAAGTGGTAAGTTCGCCTCTTCAATGTGGCCGCGTTTATCTTCACGCAAACATCGTCCTGTGAGCTCTACTAATTCTAAGTAAGATTTTAGCTCAAACGGTAATCCTTTTGCCATGTGTTGTCTGGGCATGCCTGCAAAGCGCAGGAGTTGTTTTGGTTGTTTGCCGTCCTTTGCACTTTCAATGCGTTTTTGTACGCTGGTGTGGGCTGACTCTTCAGGGATATTCGCCATTTTGGCTCTGATGGGGTTTAAATCGACATAAGCCATGCAAGCAGCTATGGCGGCTTCATCTAATAATGCGTGTGATTTGAATCTTCCCTCCCAGAATCGGCCTGTACAACCATCTTCTTTATTAGCTTTACGCGCAATGTCTTCATTTAATAGTCGCATAAACCAACTGATGCTTGCTAAGCGCTCTCGATATTGCTCAACCGTTTGGTTAAAAAATATGCGCTCTGTTTTACTTAGCTTTTCACCTTGCATGTATTTTTGAGTAAACAAAGTGCCCTTACAGAGTTTATGCCAGCGGATAATAATGGCTTTATCATTCAGCCTCTTTGCTTTTTTATCATCAACATAGAGCACTAAGTGCGTGTGGTTACTCATTACTGCATAAGCACATACATCAATACAAAATACCTTGGCTAGACTCAGTAGTTTCTCTTCAACCCACCCTCTGCGGTACTCATAAGACTTCCCTGTAAAGCGGTCTTCACCGCATAAAAATGCTCGGCGTACACAGCGAGAAATGCAATGATAGTATTTTGTATCAACCAAGCTTATTTGACGCTTTCTTGCGATAGCCATAGGACACCTTGTTTATTTTTCGCACTAATTAAAAGTTAGTGCAAAATATAAAAAATACAAACTTTAGAGTGGGTGTTATCTTTGTTAGCTAAGTACAGGCTTAGTAGGGTTTTAGATGAACTCGAATCCAACACCGTTAGTATCTTAGATATTGTTACCCGATTGGAATATGTTGATCAATCTCACCTTATTCGAGACTTTAAAGAAGTTTTAGGAATAACTCCAAACAGATACAGCAAACTAAAGTGAATTTTTTATATCCTATTAGGGTCAATATCTTTTTGCACACAGGCGTACTTCAGCAAAGAGCGAAAACCAGTCAGTCAAAAACTGTGATGCATGAAGTCAGTGTTTGTTTGTAGCTCTCTTTGATTTATCAATTGACCTTGCCCTCACTGTCGGGTTGGCATATTGCGGCTTTTTGGTGTGATGAATTTAGATGTGGCGATAAATAAAATAGCGCGGACGAGTTAGCAGCCTTGCTTTATCAAATCAACTAGTTAACCTGCTTAACTGCTCAGGCTAATAGCGACTGTGCATGAGAAAAATATCATTGCTTAACTGTTAAACATTAGGTTTAATGAACTCATAATAAACGCTGAGCAACGCAGGAATAGCTAAGATACGGCAGGCACGCCAATAAAATTGGCTAGATATCGGTTAGGTCATAAAAAGCCTTTCTATATATGTAAAGTCCATAGTATAAAGAACACCAACTCTGGCACACCGAGCAGGTAGCGCCTCAGTCCAACAAGCGATTATGCAACACAAACTGCGTGTCGCATAAATACTAAAATGTTATACACCTAGGAGAATAAGTGGTTATGAAGCGACCAATAAAAAGCATAATTTTTAGCACTGCTCAACTAGACTTGTATGACCGTAATGGAATCAAGTGGCTTCATGTTAACACCTATGGTGAAGGTCAAATGGTAAATATGTTTGACCTATCGAAAGCAAAAGTAGTAACAACTTTGCCACTTGAAACAAATACACTGGACTTGCCTTCATATTGGCAAATAAGCTCCAGTACTTTCACTGTTAAAATCAACTTGAAAAAACTAGAAAACTCCCTCATCAAAGGAAGTATCACTATTTTCTTGTTTGGGTTTTTACCAATGTACTGGTGTTTACTTTCGGGTAAGCAGAGTTTATTCAATCAGCTACGTGAGCTAAACAGTGTTTAATGTAATGGTTTATATCACTCCTTAGTAATAGAGCATCATCGAAGTATTATAGTCTTGTGTGAAAGGCAACTATATGGCTCAGCAGCAAGTTTATTATGTTGTGTTTTTGAGTCTTATGTTAAGGGGCTTTGGTTCGCAGAATTTGCAAATGAGTCTGACTTTGACAAGCTAAGAAGTGATGAGTTTAAAAAAGACTTTTTCAAAATGGTAAATGCATTAGAAAATAAAAATAATAATGGTCTAAAAACAGCAAAAGAACGTTATTGGCCTAATTTAAATAGTTTTACCCATTCTGGGACTGCCCAGTTATCTAGACGAAAGGAAATTTAAGATGACACCCATCTTAAGTTTTCATCGCCGTTAAGTGTTGTTTAAGGAATGTGTTCGCCTATCGATTTTTTTGGAGAAATAATGTTCATACGTGACCTTTTAGCTTAAATCTCACCTCGAACGTTCAACAGATCCTAGCTAATATGTTCATATGATAGATGAAGCCAAAAGGTGTTAGCTTCTTTACCAAGTCAACCTATCTACTTGGCTAGCAGAACACTCTTACCAACACGCCAAACTAATCCGACCCCAACACTGTAGGTAACATCCTTTTCAAATAGTGGACTGTCTTGATTTGCTGCGCCATGATGGAAATTGATACTACCTCCAGCAAAGCCCCTAATATTGTCATAAATAGGAAAGGATACTCCTGCAGATAGTTCGGCGCCTAAATAACCACTAGATGCATCAAAAGCAGCCCTATCAGTTGTAACAAATTCAGGAGACACACCGTAAAAATAATCTTGTAACTTGTCAGAAGCAAACACCAAGCTTAATGAGGCGTCCATTGCTGTATTGGTAAACAGTACGTTTCGTTGTTGGTAAGATATTTCCGGTTCGAATACATAACCACGGCTATCAATGGACTCAAAATCGGTTGAAAATACGCTACGTAATTGCAATCTTAAATTCAATCTGCCTTTCCCCCCTTTTGTAAAGTTGACATCTCTTAGCCGATAAATTAATTGCGGTCCAACTTCAAATAAAAAATCGAGCTCTGGCATACCATCACGAAGGGAGTTATTGTCAGCATCCGCAGCTAAGGCTCCATCTATGGACAAATCAAGTTCGAATTTCTGCTCTTCTACTACAACAGCTCTTGCACCTTCTTCTCCTATTCGAAAAGTATCTCCACGATAAATGAAATAAGGAAGTGCTAGCGGTGTAAAGTTTCGCTCCGATGACGAAGGGTAGTTAGGTGCGTCGATAACACCCGTGGCTAAACCATACTCCCATTTTGGTTGCGCCACATCCACATCTTCAAAGCCAGTATAACTGCGATCAGGTGATTCTGTCGTTTGAGCAATGGCTGTGAGATGAGTAATACAAAATAAAGATAGTGCTAATGAATAAGGTAAGTATTTTAAATATGACATTCGTTTCTCTAGATATAAGGAAATACCACTGCAGTCTAAATACATTGTACTTGGACATATTGAATAATTACGCCAAATGCATAACAAGTGAATTACCTACACCTTTAAGTCAGACAGACTAAGTGAAAAAATGATCTCGAAGAATCGAGGGGGTCAAACCTTGCCTTCAGACACCATATTACTGAGCAGCTTATCTGAGCTGATTTAAAACAACCGATAATGCTACTAAATACTGGTGCTAATTTGGTTGAATATTGTTTCGTTGAGTTTCGCTATCTTCAATCCAACCTACGTCGCTTAATTTAACACTCAGTAAACTTAATGCTTACGACTTACAGCATAAAGCTCTTATTGAGACATAAAGCTAAATCTAGACTTTATACATCACATTATTGACCGTGTGCTACTGACACAAATCAGCCTTGTGCAATTAGAGATATTTTATATCTACCTTAATCATTCTTTGGCTAGCTAACTAAAGCCGTAAATACGCATATTTCCCGTCTATTTAATCGTACCAAACTTGCTATGGATAAAGATGTTGCTGCGGTTGAACAAAAACTTGAAAAAGTTGTACATAAATAATTTAAAGCCGATGTGCACCATTGGCTCATACTCCATGGGCGTTACACCTGCGTGGCGTGTTACTGAAATAGCATAATTAATGAAACATTTTAAAAGTATTAATTTCACAAGTCTCAGTCCTTTAGTTATGCTGTTGAGCATTATGAAATTTTATTGCGAAAACGCCTATGTTACCTTTACTTCGTATCTTGTTAATTGAGCAAGACCCTGCCACCTTGCAAGAGCTTTCTACGAATTTGTCGAAAACGATCCCTAATTTTGAACGAAGTGATGTTCATATTGATATAATTGAACGCCTTGAACTTAAGCAAGCATTGGAATGTGTTGAGGAAGATGGTGATATTCAAGCCGTTGTTCTCAGTTGGGATGTACACAACAAAGTTGGCGAACGAACGTATAGCCGCTTTATCGAGCAGTTAAAAGGTATCCGTCTTGAATTGCCAGTTTATGTTATCGGCGACGATACGAAAGGACTGGAGATAGTCAACGAGTCGGGGGAGATCGAATCATTTTTCTTTAAAGATGAGGTGATTTCTGATCCAGAAGCGATTTTAGGTTATATGATCAACGACTTTGATGACCGAGCAGAGACCCCATTCTGGACGGCGTATCGCCGTTATGTTGGCGAATCTAACGACTCATGGCATACACCTGGACATAGTGGCGGTTCTAGTTTTAGAAACTCCCCTTATATCAAAGATTTTTATCAGTTTTATGGCCGCAATGTATTCGTTGGCGACCTATCCGTATCAGTTGATTCGTTAGGTTCATTGTCAGACAGCACCAATACGATTGGCCGTGCTCAGGAGTCCGCTGCGGCGACCTTTGAAGTTAAGCATACTTATTTCGTGACGAACGGGTCGTCAACCTCAAATAAAATCATCTTGCAGACACTGCTGCGCAAGGGCGATAAAGTGATTATCGACCGCAATTGTCATAAATCTGTGCATTATGGCATCTTGCAATCAGCTAGTTTCCCTATTTATTTGTCGAGCATTTTAAACCCTAAATATGGCATCTTCGCGCCGCCGTCGTTGGCCGACATTAAACAAGCGATAGAACAGAACACCGATGCTAAATTACTGGTTCTCACTGGTTGCACCTACGATGGCCTACTGAGCGATTTAAAACAAGTGGTAGAGTTTGCCCATCAACATGGTATTAAAGTGTTTATAGATGAAGCGTGGTTCGCTTACTCTCTTTTTCACCCTAGCTTACGTTATTATTCTGCTATCCATGCTGGGGCGGACTATATCACCCATTCAGCGCATAAAGTGGTATCGGCGTTTTCTCAGGCGTCTTATATTCATGTAAACGATCCTGATTTCGATGCCGATTTCTTTCGAGAAATTTACAGTATTTACGCCAGCACATCGCCAAAGTATCAGCTGATAGCGTCGCTTGACGTGTGCCAAAAGCAATTGGAGATGGAAGGCTATAAATTGCTTAATGCCTTGTTGAACCACGTGGAAGAATTTAAACAACAGATGGCCTCGCTCAACCACATTAAAGTGCTAGGTAAGCAAGACTTTATGGAAATATTTCCGCACTTTAGTGGTGATAACATGGGTCACGACCCACTAAAAATTCTCATCGACATTAGCGAATTACCTTATTCATTAAAAGATATTCATAAATTTCTGTTAGATGAAATTGGCCTAGAAATAGAGAAGTACACTCACAGCACCATCTTGGTTTTACTCACGCTTGGCGGCACGCGTTCAAAGATCATTCGTCTGTACAATGCGCTAAAGAAGCTCGACAGCGGTAAGGTAAAACTGTCAACATCGACGAGACGCTCTCGTTTACCAGAGAGTTTACCCGCCATAGATTTGGCGTGTATTCCAAGCGATGCTTTCTATGGAGAGCGCGAATCTGTGCCTATTAGCAAAAGCAACAACCGTATTTGTGCTGGCTTAGTTACGCCCTATCCACCGGGCATTCCACTGTTGGTTCCGGGTCAGCATATCACTGAAGATCATATAGAATATCTGAAGGAGTTGGCGGGACAAGGGTTGACAATTCAGGGGAGTTTTGAGGGCGAGATCTATGTTCTTAAGGGCAAGGTTAAGAAGTAAAGGTACCCTTTAACAATCACAACTCTTATAGCTGTGCAGCAGTGTCGTTAGGCATTGCTGCTACTAAGTTCGTGCCATCAATAGCTGCTAAAGCTATGCCTAGTACATTAAGTAACGTCACCCACACACTAAAATAATAAATGAAGCGGGAATACAATGATGCAATTAAAGAACAAAAAAACGCTCACACTTATGCGTATTACTGCTCTGATTGTTACCCTCACTAGCATATACTTTTTTGCCCCTTGGAAGTTTGCTTTATATTATTTATCCCCTTTGCCCACGACCGTTCAAGATCAAACAATCGATGCTATTGAGCAAGGGATGGATGGCATTATTGTCTATGTTCAAAAATCAGGGCAACAACCTGAATATTTTGTGCAAGGCTGGCATGATCGAGATAAAAAAATAGCTGCCTACGCTCACGCATTGTTTAAAATTGGCAGCATTCGTAAGCTGTATGACGCATCGGCATTAACTAAATTGGCTGGTGCTGGGCTTATTGATGTGGATAAAACCCTGGCTGACTATCTACCCTCGTTAAATGGCCGAATAGAAAACGCAGATAAAATCACACTGCGCATGATGGCACAACATCGCAGTGGTATAGCTAATTACACAGATACACCTAACTATGATTGGTCAGTTTCATACCCTGATCCCTTAGCCTTGATACTAGACACTCCTGCTGATTTTAGCCCCGATACTGATTACGGTTATTCAAATACCAATTACCTACTACTGCGTAGGATCATGTCTAATGTGCTGGGTTATGATCACAATCTATTTATTAAAGCTGAAATATTAGCTCCTAATGGCTTAACGAATACGTTTGCTTCTATTAATGACGTAAATATAGATCAGCTAATGAGTGGCTATTATGTTGGCTATAAGAATGATTTTAAAACACTTGATCAAGGCTATGTTGCTACTGCTAGCGATGTAGGTCGCTTTATACTTGCATTAAATAACGGCACACTTTTCACCTTTGAAGAGCAAGTATTATATGCTTCGCTTTACGAATATGAGCATACAGGCTGGGTTTTGGGGTATTCAAGCATTGCGCGTTATCATAAAGATATCGACACTGTTGTTGTGCAATTTATAAATACTAATGGTAATGATACTGTCATGCTCTCAGGTATTATTTATAATCGAATTATTGATATTTTAAGAACACGAAGAAGTCAGAGCTCTGAACTATAAGTTATGGATTTGGTGTTATTAAAATAATTTAAATACAAAATAAGGATGCTTAAATGCGTTTATTACATACCATGTTACGGGTCGCTGATTTAGACAAATCCATTGCGTTTTACACTCAAGTATTGGGCATGAAAGAATTACGTCGTGCTGATAACCAAGAATACCGTTACACGCTTGCCTTTGTAGGCTATGGCGATGAAAAAGATAACACTGTGTTAGAGCTAACCTACAACTGGGATACAAACAACTACGACTTAGGCAATGCATATGGTCATATCGCGATTGAGTTTGACGACATTTATAAAGCCTGCGCAGATATAAAAGCCGCTGGTGGTAATGTTAGCCGAGAGCCTGGCCCTGTAAAAGGTGGCACGACTGAAATTGCTTTTGTAAAAGATCCTGATGGCTACGCCATTGAGCTGATCCAAACAAAAGATAACACGACCCTTTGATTCAATCTGGTAAAGGTATTTACGTACCTTTACCTGTTCGCCTTAGTATAATTATACTAACAACTTATATAAGCATTGCACAAAACATCAAACTCAAGCAACTCTCACACCTACCCTACCCGCAACAGGTTAAGCAAAGTTCAACATTCTTTAGTTACTAATAATCAGTGTATATTAAACAGCCCACCCTAATGGCTCACTCGTTATTCTCCCTTGTTTAATTGCCTATAAAAACACACTATTCTTTTTATATTTTTTGCCCTCTCTAACCTACTGTTTCAGATAGAGTGTTTAGTCAAAAAATAAAATAAACCCTTATTATTGCGAAAACAACCATGTTTAACATTTGACCAACACTTAAAGATGCAACACAATAGTACTATATTAAGTAATTAAATTGTTAACAAAATCAGATTTATTAGTCTGACAGGAGAAATACCATGAAAAAACCAATCTTTAAGTTTGCAGCTCTACCTTTATTACTTGCGTCAACATTGACAATGGCCGGCCCTAACCTAGTTGCAAACGGTTCTTTCGAAGACACTGCAGACTTCTCTGGCTCTTGGAGCTTGTTAGATGATCTTTCTGGATGGCAGCGCTCAGCTAACGCTAAATTTGAAATCCAAACAAATGCACTTAATATTGTTGCAGCCCAACATGGTACTAAATACATCGAGCTTGACTCAACGGCTAACTACAGTGCATTTCAAACACTTGTTACTGAAGAAAACCACAGCTATGAAGTAAGCTTTTATTACTCAGCACGTATAAACGGTAACGAAACAACAAATGAAGCTGAAGTTTATTGGGATGGCCAGTTACTTGACACTCTAAATGCAACAACGAAAGGCTGGAAAAAATTCACGTACACTGTAAAAGCAAGCTCAACAGCAACTGAGCTGAAATTTGTAGGTGCGGGTGATTCTGATAAGCTGGGTGCATTTATTGATGATGTAAAAGTAACTGCAACATGCGCATCAGGCTTATACGGTATTAATAACTTTGGCTCTAACGAAGACGGGTTTGTTTACCATTTCGATACACAAGATAACACGTACTCTACTGTTGCCGGTTTATCTAATACAGCATCAAACATTGCATCACACGATGGCGTGTTGTACTTCATGGAGCAGTTAGATAAGTCGACTAAAGCGTCACAAATCCTGTCACTTGACCTTGCCACTAACGAACAAGCACTTGTTGCATCTGCTACGTCATACCCTATCTACCGCTCTGCAATGAGCGCTGATGGCATGAACTTACGTGCAACGAGCAAAACGTACATGTATGACTTTAATATCGAAACGGGTGATAAAACAGTTTTGGGTAAATTAACATTCTCTGGTGATTCGTTCGCTGATGGTGATATCGCTTACTCTGCTGATAACAACGTATTGTATGTATTAACGGGTAAAGCGTTGTATACCCTTGATGAAGGCGCTATGGAACTTGCATTAGTGGGTGAGCATGGCGTTGCACAAGCATCCGGTATTGCTATTGCCACTGACGGAACTATCTATGTATCTGGTCGTGTAAAAGGTGAAAATGCAAACATCTTCAAACTAGACCAAAATACAGCGGTAGCAACTTTTGTAATGGCTGGCCCTTCACACGTTAATGACTTAACATTTGTTGATGGTAACTATTGTAACTAATACACGCCCTGTTCATCACTAAGCCAGTCTATGACTGGCTTTTTTGTGCTTACTATAAATCGCTTTCGAGCTAATCTCCTTATACGGTAGTAATCCCTCTAATCTTAATACGATTAGGATAAGTTTTTGTCACTTAAGTTTAGGTAATAAAAAAGCAGCGAAAGGCTGCCTTTTTATTACTGTACCCAAGTCACCTCAAGATGCAGAATTCGCATATTGAGGTGGTTTAGGTATACGAATGACTACTTAGTTTAAAAAGTATAATCAACTACTTTCATACCCAGTTTTTCTAGCTGAGGTTTAAGTGTCTTAGCATCGCCTACTACTAAGTAAACCATCTCTTTGGTATTTAAATGCTTTGCAGCCAACGCGTTAATTTCGTCTTTGCTTATTGTGCTTACGATCTCATTACGGTCTTTAACAAAGCTTGGCTGTAAATCATGTTCCAATATCTGAGCAAGGAAACCTAGCTTAGCATTAGGTGTTTCATATTTTAGCGCATCTTTTTGATTGATCGCTTGACGCATAAAGCTCAACTCATCATCTGTAATACCATTTTGAGCATAATTATTTAGCTCATTAGTAAATTCAACAATAGAGGCTGCTGTAGAGTCTGCACGTACTGCAGCAGATGCTGTAAAACCACCTGATGTTGCATCGCCCCAAAAACGCGTACGTGCACCGTAGGTGTAACCTTTATCTTCGCGTAAATTTAAGTTTATACGACTATTAAAATTGCCACCAATTGCAAAGTTCATTAGGTTAGATTTAAAGAACTCACCAGTTATGTCTTCAATCATACCGCGCTTACCAATGCGAATTTCAGACTGAGGTGCATCTGGTTTATCTACTAAGTAGATTACATTTCCTGCAATTTTTGGCTCTTCAAACTTAGCTGTAGATACAGGCGCTTTGCCTTGCCAATTATCTAGCGTATTTTTGATTTTGCCTTGTAATGCAGATTGATCTAAATCAGATACTACGATTACTTCACTGCCCTGAGGTTTAAAGTTTGATTGATAAAACCCTTTTACATCATCAAGGTTAATAGCGGCTAAACTTTCTAACGTGCCACCATTTGGCAATGCTGCAATGCTATTGCCATAAAGCAATTTACTGTACGCGTTACTTGCTAAATAACCTGCATCTTTCATTGCATGTTGAATGTTCTGAATGCTTTGTTGTTTGTTACGATTAAAATCATCTTCACTAAAAGCTGGATTAAATAACTTCTCTTCAACCAAAGCTAAAGTCGCATCAAGGTTTTTTGTTAAGCTTGAAACAAATATATTTGTGTGCGTGCTATTTGCAGAGATACGAATGCTGCTTCCAAGTTTTTCAAGCGCGTTACTCATTTCCTCTGTTGTATAATTTTGTGTTGATTCACTTAACAATGCGGCGGTCACAGAAGCAAGACCCACTTTTTTAGCTTGCTCGTTATATTGGCCACCAGGCACTTTAATAAGTAAAGAAGTCGTTGGCGTTTCAGTACTTTGAGTTCCTAATACCGCAATCCCATTGTTGGTCGTGGTTTGCCATAATGTAGGTACATCCACAGCTGGGTTTTTACCTGCCGTTGGTTGTTTACTTCTATCAAATGTATCAACTGCCTTACGAGCAACTAAGTCGTCTGCACTTGTTGATGATGGACCACCGAAATCATGAGAAATTGGAGTGAAATTATCTTTAGCTGCAATTAACTGAGGTTGCCCTTCAGGCACTACACTCATGATCACTGCAAATTTGTCTTTAACATATTCATTAAATACACGCATTACATCCGCTTTTGTAACGCTATTATAGCGAGCGATGTCATCTTTAATGTAATTAGGGTTACCCGTGAAGGTTTCAAATGCTGCAAGCTGAGAGACTTTACCTGAGACGCTTTGCAATCCAAAAATTGCACCCGATTCTATTTTTGCTTTCACTTTATCTAAGTCATCTTGCGTTACACCGCGTTGTTCAAACTCAGTAAATGAATCACGAACAATTTTTTCCATATCAGCCAGTGTTTTTCCTGATGCTGGATTTGGTAAAGCATAGATACTTAATGAACATGCAAGCTCACGACATGGGTGGCTAACGCCCGCCTGTACTGCAAGTTGGGTTTTTACTAAGTTTTTATATAAGATTGAATTATTACCGCCACCAATAATCTCAGCGAGTATATCAAGTGGTGCTTCATCTTCGTGACGTGCATAGGCTGTTGGATAATTAATACTCAACAATGGTAAGTGAACCTTATCTTCCATTGAAATATAACGATCAGCATCAAGAGTTACCGCTCGTTTTTCTGCATTATCAACCTCTGGTCCACGCGGGATCGGTGCAAAATATTTGCTAACTAACGGTAATACTTCTTCCGCGCTGATATTACCACCAATTGTAATAGTTGCGTTATTTGGACCATACCAACGTAAAAAGAATGCTTTGAGATCGTTAACATTGACGCGATTTAAATCGTCCATAAAACCAATTACCGGCCAAGAATATGGGTGACCGTCTGGGTAAAGAGCTTGTGACACGCGTTCATTTAAACGACCATACGGGCGATTATCTACACGTTGGCCACGTTCATTTTTAACTGTTTCTCGTTGTACTTCAAACTTTTCTTGCGTTACAGCATCAAGTAAAAAACCCATACGGTCAGCTTCTAACCACAACATTTTTTCTAACTGATTTACCGGTACTGTTTCAAAATAGTTAGTGCGATCTGAGTTAGTCGTACCATTTAGCGTACCACCGGCTTCAGTGATAATTTTAAAATGCTCTTCATCCGCTACATTTTCAGAGCCTTGAAACATCATATGCTCAAAAAAATGGGCAAAACCTGATTTACCAAGCTCTTCACGGGCTGAACCAACATGATACGTCACATCCACATGGACTAAAGGGTCTGAATGATCTTCATGAACAATCACCGTCAGGCCGTTGGCTAGTTGGTATTTTTTATATGGGATATTAATCTCAGCTGCATTTGCTGTAACTGATTCTATAAGTGTAATACCTGGGAGTAGACTTGCTGCGGCTTGTGTATTTTTATCTGTTGTATCTGTGCTATTACAAGCAGCCAGGCCTGTGGTGAGTAAAACGGCTAGAGCAATTTTTGTGAGTTTCATTTTTTTATCCATTTTTAATTAACTCATGGAGTTTATTATTTAATTAAGCTGGGTACAAGTGAATGAAAACGAACAACTACCGTAGTTTGTAACTAAGTGTGACTGTAATAAAACATGATTGCTCTAGGGCGTGTTGACCTTTGTGGATTGAAATTTGTTCAACCTAGGGCCGATTTAATCGCGGCGCGAGGTTTGTAACAGCGGGCTCAATAACTGCTCCAGCGTTATTCTACTGGCTCACATCCATGTGAGAATAAGTAAAAACCGAGCAAAGCTTCCGCGTCCTGCTCACGCCCCTTACCTACTTCCATGTAGGCAACAAAGAGTTAATCGCCCCTTGGAAGAACCCTTTGGGCAGCGCATGTTTGGCATTTATACTGCGTTATCGCCTATTTATGGGGAACAACCACACTGCATAGGCGCTGCCTTGCCTAAATACCAAACATACTGCTGCAAAATCAATCACGAAAGGTCAACACGCCCTAGTACACAAAATAAATTTAAATTAATACATCAATAAGGGGTTTGATAGATAAGTAAAATCTAAATTAGTATTATTTATCGGTGTTTATTTATTATTTTTCAGGAGATTAAATTTATTTTATTTTTGAATTAAATAGAATGGTTTTAAAGCGTATTGGTTTAAAAATATTATATAGATAGGATATATAGCTAATTGGTGTTGTTCTTAATAAAACTTGACTTGCTGTTCATTCATTTATATAAAAATATATAAAGCAAGTGGCGTCCGCAAGAGATTAGTACTCTTGTTAACGTCGTGCATAGAGAGTGCGGTGTCACACTGCCTTATACATTACTTAAAATAAGTAAGTGGCGTCCCCAAGGGGATTCGAACCCCTGTTACCGCCGTGAAAGGGCGGTGTCCTAGGCCTCTAGACGATGGGGACACATAAATGTGTCACTAGGACAACTGAATGGTTAAACGTCCCCAAGGGGATTCGAACCCCTGTTACCGCCGTGAAAGGGCGGTGTCCTAGGCCTCTAGACGATGGGGACACATAAATGTGTCACTAGGACAACTGAATGGTTAAACTCGTTTCAGGCGAGCTTTATTAATAACACTGCACTTCCCTATTAAAAATAAGCAAGTGGCGTCCCCAAGGGGATTCGAACCCCTGTTACCGCCGTGAAAGGGCGGTGTCCTAGGCCTCTAGACGATGGGGACACATAAATGTGTCACTAGGACAGTTGATTAGTTAAACTCACATCCTGAGCTGTTTAAGGTATTGCGATATATACAAATTAAGACTCGAGCTTAATCTGTTCGCTATTCTCTCGGTAAAACCGCCTTTAACTAATAAAAGCTAAGTGGCGTCCCCAAGGGGATTCGAACCCCTGTTACCGCCGTGAAAGGGCGGTGTCCTAGGCCTCTAGACGATGGGGACACAGAAAACTGCTACCCTAGGACATACACTAAAATAAATTGGTGGAGCTATGCGGGATCGAACCGCAGACCTCTTCACTGCCAGCGAAGCGCTCTCCCAGCTGAGCTATAGCCCCAATTTATTCTGCTAAACACTTACTCGGTAAACCGTGTGGTGTATTGCTTAGTGCGGGGCGCATTCTATGCAGCACCCCAAATAAAGTCAACAGTTTTTTATGTAACTTTATTTAAATGATTTAAATTTCAACAAACTGGATACTGAATAAACAACAGATTCAAATATACAGTACATTTCCCCTTAAAACGCGTTTAAATCATAAATAAACGAGCGCTAAATAGAAAGGATTGCCGTTAAATAATCATAATGAATCTAATTTATAAGGTATACATCTATATGCAAATCAAATTATGAAAAAGTCACTCCTGCAATTAAGGCCCTGATGATATTTTTTATATTGAATAAATAAACCAAGCACACGTTATTAGAGCTCACTAAACTTCAAGGCCCCCTCACTTTCGTATCGCAATGAAATAACCATTCTAAAAATGGCTGTTCTGCAACGTAAAAAAGTGTAATTACACCACGGTGTGTTGAATAATTATTAGATCACGCATACCTGCTGTTTATAATTACAATAAAATAGCTTCCCTGCCTGCCCATCATTTAATAATTAGCTAATCTTCTTTCAGCTCATTAAAGGTAAAAGGTAATTTATTGGCGTTTACCTGGTTAATAAACTAATCATTTAGCTTATGCACTAATGAGTTATGCGAGTAACTTTACGTAAGCGCGGCTTCAAATGCAGAGAAATGTTTATTAATTAGCCTCAAAAACGATTGTTTGCTTATAAAACCCGCATCTAAAACATTTTTCACATTCAAGTGTTGACACATTTAGAACTCTATCTATAATAGCGCCCCACAACAACGCAGCAATGTGTTGTATTAGATGTGGGTGATTAGCTCAGTTGGGAGAGCATCGCCCTTACAAGGCGAGGGTCACTGGTTCAAGTCCAGTATCACCCACCACATCTAATTCTATATGAGTTGTTAGCTCAATTAGAAAAAAGAGAGCATCACCGCTATTTACAAATAACGGCGAAGTTCACTGGTTAAAGTCCAGTACTATTTATTTTGATAGTAGCGTTTTAATTTATATGTGGGTGATTAGCTCAGTTGGGAGAGCATCGCCCTTACAAGGCGAGGGTCACTGGTTCAAGTCCAGTATCACCCACCACATATAAAACCTATTATTTTATTAATAGTCGCGTTTTAAAATTGTAATATGGGTCGTTAGCTCAGTTGGGAGAGCATCGCCCTTACAAGGCGAGGGTCACTGGTTCAAGTCCAGTACGACCCACCATTTTTTATATGGTGCATATTACAAGATATCTAAATGGGTGATTAGCTCAGTTGGGAGAGCATCGCCCTTACAAGGCGAGGGTCACTGGTTCAAGTCCAGTATCACCCACCATTTAGATATAAAACTTTACGGGTCGTTAGCTCAGTTGGGAGAGCATCGCCCTTACAAGGCGAGGGTCACTGGTTCAAGTCCAGTACGACCCACCATTTATAAAATGGTTATCGTAAAGTTTAGTTAATTGATTATTTGGGGTCGTTAGCTCAGTTGGGAGAGCATCGCCCTTACAAGGCGAGGGTCACTGGTTCAAGTCCAGTACGACCCACCATTTAATCAAAAATTATATGTGGGTGATTAGCTCAGTTGGGAGAGCATCGCCCTTACAAGGCGAGGGTCACTGGTTCAAGTCCAGTATCACCCACCACATATAATTCAATTCAATTCAAATTATCACCAACTCCATACAAACATATAAATAGGTTAAAAATTTTAATTACTTATTCATACACGTTAAGAGTTTTATCTTTATGATATCTAAGACAAACTAACTACTAAACAGTTTATATAATACGTAACGATTACTTATTGCTCGTATTTTCTTATATATCCGAAATAAACCCACTACTTACAATGATTAAATTTTAAATTCCCTTGTCAGCGACTAGACTGTTTATTATAGTCACTGATACGTTTAATTGGTCGCAAGTTTAATGCCAACAAAGATTTTTTCTAAAGCCAAAATACTCATAGTTGAAGAGCAACCACTTGCCCAAAGCTATATGAAGCAATCTCTCGAAAAACTTGGCTTTGAGCAACTTAGCTTTGCTGAGCATGCCAGCTCGGCTAAAGAACAGTGCCTCTCAGAATCATTTGACCTTATAGTATGTTCTTTTAATTTAAGTAAAAATCAAGATGGCTACCAGCTATATGAAGAACTGCGTGTAAAAAGATTAATTAAGCACTCTACTGGTTTTATATTCATTTCAGCTGAAACAACAGGATCTTTAGTTCATAGTATGCTTGAACTACAGCCTGATGACTTTCTTGTGAAACCTTTCACTATTCACGAACTAAAAACACGAATAGAACGGATTTTATTGAGAAAGCATAAACTACAAAAAATTTATAGCCTAATAGATGATAATAACGATTCTAAGGCGCTCAAGTTCATTAATGCTGCTTTAAATGAAAAAGGCAGCGCTAATAGCGCAATTTTACTAAGGTTAAAAGGTGATCTTTTAATTCGATTAAAAAGAAATGAAGAAGCAAAAAGCTACTTTAAATCGGTTTTAAATATTCAAAAGTTTACATGGGCTAAAGTAGGTTTAGTAGAAGCCCTTATTGCTAACAATGAGCATATTTTGGCTCAACGTATGCTTAAAACAATGCTAGAACGACATGAAACTAGGCTAGTGGCATTAGATTTACTTGGCCGCTTAGAAATAAAACTAAATAAATTTGAACAAGCACAAGATTTTTTAAGTAAAGCAGTAGAGATTGCACCGCGAAATATCGATCGTCAAAAATCATTAAGTCATGTCACACAGTTAAATCACGATTATGAAAAAAACTACGCAACACAAAAAGATATTGCAAACTTTGCAAAGCACTCCATACACGATCATCCCGATATATATTTAAATGCAGCGCGAGCTGGTATTGATTTCGCCCTGACTACAGATCAAAGCGATCAGGTTCAACGTATTTCGAGACAAACAAATAAATATTTAAACGACTTAAAAAGTCAATTTCCAAATAGCCATAACCAAGCACAAATTGATGTATTAAATGCTCGTTTACATTACCTTAAAGATGAGCACCAAAAAGCTAAAAAACTTATAGAACAGCTTGATGTCGATGACACTCAAATTCGCTCCGTCGACGGTGCACTCGACAAAGCGAAAGCATTTCATGAACTCGGGTTTCATCACAAGGCACAATCATTATTCTCCCAAATTATTACACATTGCGAACGTCACCCAAACATCAGTGATCCTATTTATCTGCAATATATCCAACAGCAGCAAAGAGAACGCCGAGATATTAAAATGGGGCCTAAAGAACTAAATAATCATGCTGTTACACAATTTAACCGTGGACAACTCAATACGGCCCTGGAAGCTTTCACACAGGCATTTAGGATCATGCCTCGCAATGCTAGCATTGCTTTAAATTTATTACAGTGTCAGTTTGATAACAGCAAAGAAAGTAGCCAAACAATGAATCTAACAATCGCTAAAAAATGCTTTGCACTTCTGTCTTCTACACAATTAGATGATGAGCAGCAACAGCGGTTTGAAAAAATATCACAGCAAGCGAATGCCATGGGGTTAATTTTAACTAAATAAAAATAATTTCCCTATTTACGCGCTAGCGCATTCTATACTCGTATAAACCATCAATAAGGAAGTCCAATTGCAACATATTGCCTCTCACTTAATATATTTGTTAATGGCTAGCCTATCATTGAGCTTTACGTGTGCTTTAGCAGCTAAAACTAAGCTCTCAAACTGGCAAGAAGCTGATATTGATTGGCGTGCCTTTGAGGGTACGCATATTAATGTTTTGGCAGATCAACAGCCTGCATTCATGGCTTTAAAACCGTACTTGCCTGTTTTTAAAGAATTAACAGGTATTAATGTTGGCTTTCATGCATTAGAACAGTCAAAAATGCGCCGCAGACGAAGTAAAGACTTAGAGAAAGGATTAGGCTTATATGATGTATTACCCATGGGTGTTACATTTTTAGGTCAAGCATATGAAAAAAATTATATCGACCCCATTGCCCCTTACTTAAATAATCCCGCCTTAACCGATAAACATTGGTATAAAATTGATGACATTAGCCCTAACAGCTTAGCGTTGTGTCAGATAAACGGTACATTATTATCACTGCCCTTTGACTTTTCGGCACCAATATTTTTTTACCGTAAAGACCTCTTCGATAAGTTTGAATTACAAGTGCCCAATACTTATGAAGAACTTATACAAACCAAAATTGCACTTCAAAAAGCAATTGATTTAAACCCTGAGTTAGCAGGAATGAGTGCATTCGCATCTCGTACATTACCAGGCGCTGGATTAAATACTTGGACTGTTTTACCTGTGATGCGCGCATATGGCGCGCAAATATTAACACAAGAAGGAGAAGCGCTTAGTAACTCGCGTGAGGCTCAAAAAGGTATTAAAGCCTATCGAGATCTAGTTGTTGGCTATGGTAATCCATCAAATAGCCGTACATTACATTTTTATGATATTAGAAAGCTATTTAAAGAAGGTAAATTGGCATCAGCTTTTATCGCATCTCATTTTTATAATGAAATAGATACACCTAAAGAGTCAGACATATGGGATAAATGGGAGGCAGCCCCCTTACCTAAGGGTCCACAAGCACGTGAGACATCTCCTTGGGCGTGGGCATTTGCTATTAATTCAAAATCATCTAAAAAATCTGCGGCTTGGCTTTTTATTCAATGGGCAACAAGTGCCCAAACAGCGAGTTTATTAAGTACCGGAGGCTCACCACCACGGCAACAAATATGGCAAGAACAGCTTTTTACGCTGGTAAATAAGCCCGGATTTAACGCGACAATGCTGTGGGTTTTTGAACACGCAACACCTGCTCACATTCAATCTGGGATCGCGCAATTTCCAGCCATTGGTGAAATTATATCTCATGCCTATAGCCAAATTTTTTATGGTGCAGATATTCACCAAACGTTAAATAATAGCAACGATAAAATTACCGTTGTACTTGAGACTAATAATTTAAAGCAGAAGTAGCCTATGTATATAAGCATTGCTCACAAAATACTATTAATTATCGGCTTTACTATCAGCTTAGTATTAGGTGTTAGTACAGCTTTGCATGTTATTGAACTAAAAAATCAAACTTTATTAAATATGAGTGAGAAAGCATCCGCGATCGTCTCACCGATGCTAGGTGAAATAAAAAAATTAAGCAAAGATGGTAATGTTGGTAACTGGGTGATGCAAATTCAAACCATCGCGATTGACCAGCTACTAGAGCAAAATAGCTTTAATGACCTCACTAATGTTTTTTTTATAGATAACGAAGCACATATAGTGGCGCATCACGATATTGAACAAGTATCGAGCGATGTTATTAATCAAACATTGTTACAAGCCCTCGATCAACAACAAAGTATTATTATCAATGATGATAATATTTATCACGTTGTTATTCCCGTTAAAGGATATCAAAACGACAATCTAGGCTTTGTTGTTGTTAGTTTTTCTGATGATGGACTCGCTGAAAAAATTGCCTCTATTATCACCAATGCCGTCTCATTATTTGCATTATATTTATTAGCTGCACTCGTGATTGCTTATATCGTTATTCGTAAAATAATCCTGCAACCTATTGAGCAACTCGTTGAATTTTCACACTCGATCACCACAGGCGATCTTGATTGCCCCATTAATATTGCTAGTCAAGATGAAATTGGTACACTTGCAAGTGGTTTTAAAATGATGCGAGCAGCAGTGCGACAACAAATAAACAACATGCATCAGCAACAGTCTATTTTAGAAGAAATGGTCGCAACACGCACACAAGAATATTTAGCGGCCAAAGATCAGGCTGAACATTCAAATCAAGCTAAAAGTGTTTTCTTAGCTAATATGTCCCATGAACTAAGAACACCGCTTAATGCAGTGCTTGGTTTTAGTCAATTGCTGCAAGACAGCGAGTATGACAAAACAAAGCTTCGATATCTGGAGGCTATTTCCGTTTCAGGTAACTCTTTATTAGGTATTTTGAATGGTATTTTAGACCTATCGAAAATTGATGCGGGAAAAATGCAGCTTGAGCTCGAAGACGCTGATTTAAATTTAATGTGTAATGAATTATCGATGATGTTTATGCAGCAATGTGCGCAAAAAGATCTAGCACTGACAATTCGATGCTCTGAGCTCATTCACACCGCCCTACACCTTGATGGTAATAAATTACGACAAGTAATGATCAACCTAATTAGTAATGCCATAAAGTTTACTGAGCAAGGTCACGTGTGTGCATTGTTTGATTGTGAGCAAGGCTCAACAAATCAACATATCAATTTAGTGATCAGTGTCCAAGACTCCGGCAAAGGGATCCCAGATGATCAACAAAAATGTATTTTTAATGCGTTTGAGCAAGTGGAAGGACAAAAAAGTTCTGAGTTTGGCGGTACTGGATTAGGTTTGGCTATCTCACTAAAATTCATTAAGTTAATGGGTGGCACATTACAAGTAAATAGTTGTGAAGGTCAAGGCAGTGAATTTATTGTTCGTATCCCCGACATTAAATTAACTCATTCAATCAGAAGGACTAAAAAAGCCTATTATCCCCCTATTAATAGTTACCAATTTAATCCTGCTCGAATATTAATTGTTGATGACATTGCTTATAACCGAGATTTTTTAATTTCATTTTTATCTCGTTGGTCTTTTGACATTGAAACGGCTGAAAATGGTCAAACAGCAATAAAAAGTGTCAGTCAAAAAATCCCAGATTTAATCATAATGGATATGAAGATGCCAATTATGGGAGGCCTTGAAACAACTCAGTTTCTACGCAATGACGCTAAATATAAACATATTCCAATCATTGCGGTAACAGCCTCAGCCCTGCAAAATGAAAAAATGAAATTCACACAATTAACTGATTACTGCATAACAAAGCCTATTTGCAGAGAGCATTTAATTTTTGCTATTGCACAATTTATTGACCCAATTTAGCGTATCTATAAACCATACTTAATGCCTATGTAACCACTTTAAGTCAGCTTTTATAAAGTGGTTATGGCGTTCGTTTTTTTACATAAAGCTGCTTACAGCTTTTTCAGGGATACCGCATTGATACAATAACGCAGTCCACTGGGCATTGGCCCATCAGGGAATACGTGACCTAAGTGCGCATCGCATACATTACAAACCGTTTCAACTCTTTGCATACCGTGGGTTTTGTCACCATTGTAAGCGATGGAATTTATCTCTGCTGGTTGCGTGAACGATGGCCAACCGGTGCCACTATCAAATTTCTCGTCGCCATCAAATAATAAGTTATCACAGCATATACAGGCATACTTTCCTGGTTCAAACAACGTGCAACTATCTGAGCTATGTGGGCGCTCAGTGCCTTTATTACGCGTCACATAAAATGCCTCTTCTGATAGCATCTCTTGCCATTGTTGCATGGTTTTCTCTACTTTACGGCTTGGCTCTGGGTTACCTTTACTGGCAAAATTTAAAATATCATTCCAGTTCAACATAATTGACCTCATTTATACAAGATGGGTTAATTTACTGCTATCCACATTATCATGGTAGTGCGTTAATAACATTGCGAGTTTTGGATTTATCCGTACCTCACAAAATGGTTTGTTAGGATTTGAAAAATAGTAATTTTGATACTGGCTCGGTGAATGTTTAAACTCCCCTGCCAGTAAAATGTGTGTAATTAATGGCTTGTTATAATCTGCTTGCTTTAAATCTAACGCGTGCTGTGCAGCTTCACATTGCGCGCTCGTATAAGCATAAATTGCAGAACGATATTTCTCACGCATGCTATGTTCACTCGTTGCACTGTGGGTATCGATATGGATTGCAATTAAATCAGTTAAGCTTATTTTATGAGGATCAAAGCGCAATCGAATCGCTTCACTAAATTGGCTGCTGTTCTCTGAGCTTTTAAACCAACCTTGCTCAACACTCTCAACACCTTTTAATGAACTGAAAATAGCTTCGGTGCACCAATGGCAGCTTCCACCTAAACCGATCTGTTGTTTCATGATACCTCCAAAAAGCAACGACTAACTTGATGCGTTTAAGTATACCGCTGTTTTAAAGGTTTTATTTCATTGTATCAAAATAGATTGCTTTTCACGGGCTGTAAAAAGTGAATCTAAATACGCTAAAATCTCAGCTTTCGTTGCCGGCAAGCTGACAGATAATTGTCGCTCTTTACTAGAGTAAACAGACAATAAATCATCATGGCATTGTATTTTTTCAATCGTATTTATAACCAGCCATTGCGGTCCGTGTGTGCGATCAAAAAAGCCTGTCAGTGTAAATAATAATAAGTTTTCTTGATCGCGTTGGATGAATTTATCAAGGCTATTACGTGTTTTAAAAAATGACGTTAACCGATAGCAGCACGAGCTAAATACGAACACCCATAAAGCTATTAAAAATACAAACCAAGGCTGCTGTAATAGCCCAGTAAATAAGCTCAACAATAATAGTACGATGCCAAAACAAGCGACGATCAGCGCCAGTCGTTGATTAATTTTTTGCATTGATAGTCCTTACTAACCAAGATTGATGTTAGTGCTTCTTGTCATCCGTTTCAGGATCGGGCCAGTCATTAAAAAATACCGTTAAATAACGGCTTTTGGCTAAATACAGAAGCACCCATAACACTGTTACCATTTGTAGCGCTAAAAACATCGAAAATTGATAATAACTATGTGCTGCTTGAATGACTAACCAAGCTAAATCAGCGGCTGCGCAAACAAGTAATGGCCAGCGCATGAAGCGCCAAATTCGTGCTAATTTCGCAGCACCAGCAGTGCTTTTTTGTGGCCTGCGTAAACAAAATATAACCGCTGGAATAATTGCAATTGCGCCGATGGCCAAAGCACTAAAAAAATCATTTTTTGATCTAAAAACCAACGACATTATATCCAGCTCAGGACGACGGCTAAGCGCTGCAATAATCCAAATAAAATAAGCACGTAATAATACAAGTAAACTCAAATGAAATGCGATTGGCGTACGGTATGTGCCGTATTTATCCCAATACTCCGGTCCGTAACGCATCAGCACTTCCTATCTTTATTAAACTCACTATAAGTACAGCGGCACTTATAGTGATCAATAATGGACTGCTGTTGAGCTTTAACTGCATTGGCAGTTAAGTTACCCATTATGCTGCGCCAAAAGTGCAATTAAATCATCTTCGGTTAGTATCTCAATGCCTAAATCTTGCGCTTTAGTGAGCTTAGAACCTGCTTTTTCGCCCGCAATCAACGCATCTGTTTTAGCTGATACACTACCTGACACTTTCGCGCCTAATTGCTGTAGCCGTGCTTTCGCATCATTACGATTAAGTACACTTAAAGTACCTGTTAGTACATAGGTTAAACCTGCCAATGGCTGCGATTCTTCACTCGGTGGTATTAGTTCAGGCCAATGTATTCCTTGTGCAATTAATGCTTCTACTACGTCTAAATTGTGCTGCTCTGCAAAAAAACCTCGCACATGTTTTGCAACGATCTCACCAACATCACTTACCTCAACTAAGGCTTCTGCCGTTGCTGTTGTCACCATTTCAAGTGTTAAAAAATGGTTCGCTAAATTTTGCGCCGTTGCTTCGCCAACTTCGCGAATACCGAGCGAATATAAAAACTTAGCAAGCGTTGTTTGCTTTGCATCATCAAGCGCTGCAACAAGGTTTTTAGCTGACTTAGGTCCCATGCGCTCTAATGACTCAAAATGCCCTTGTTTTAAAATAAACAAATCTGCAGTCGTTTTAATAAGCTCTCTGTCCACCAGCTGCTCTACAATTTTATCGCCAAGCCCATCAATATCAAATGCTTTGCGAGAGGCAAAATGTTTAATCGCTTCTTTACGTTGTGCTTGGCATACTAAGCCTCCTGTACAACGCGCTACAGCCTCGCCTTCAATACGCTCTACATGCGAGTCACAGATTGGGCAAGTCGCTGGAAACTCAATATCCTTTGCATCAGCTGGACGGCGATCTAGCACCACTTGAGTAATTTGTGGGATGACATCACCTGCACGGCGAATAATGACTGTATCGCCTACTTTTACGCCTAAGCGCTCTATTTCATCGCGATTATGCAGTGTTGCATTTGATACTGTTACGCCACCAACAAATACAGGCTCTAAACGTGCAACAGGTGTAATTGCACCAGTACGCCCTACTTGAAATTCAACATCGAGTAATTGGGTTATTTCTTCTTGAGCAGGAAACTTATAAGCAATTGCCCATCGCGGTGCTCGTGCAACAAAGCCTAAACGTTCTTGCATGGCTTTATTATTTATTTTTATTACAACGCCATCTATTTCATATTTTAAGTTGCTGCGCCGCTGTAAAATATCGTGATAATATTCAAGCGCGGCTTGCTGGCCTTCAACTAACTTAGTTTCTGGACACAGCGGCAAGCCCCAATCTGTTAATTTAGCAAGCTGTTGATAATGATCGCTAGGAAGCTCGCCGTCCGCAACCATGCCTGTGCTGTATGCATAAAACATCAATGGGCGCTTAGCTGTTATTTTAGAATCGAGCTGGCGTAAGCTGCCGGCAGCGGCATTACGCGGGTTTACAAATACTTTTTCGCCACGCTTTTCGGCTTCAACATTAAGCTTGTCAAATCCTGCGCTATCCATAAAAACTTCACCGCGAATTTCAATTTCGCCGGGGTAATCATCGCCACGTAATTTTAATGGCACATTACGAATTGTTTTTACATTCTCTGTGATATTCTCGCCAGTATGCCCGTCACCGCGAGTAGCAGCCTGCACTAATACACCATTACGATATAAAATAGACACAGCTAAGCCATCAAGCTTTGGTTCGCAGCAAAAGGTCAGTTCGTTGGTGTCCATTAAACGTTCTTTAACACGGCGGTTAAATGCGGTAAATTCATCTTCGCTAAAAGCATTATCTAACGACAGCATCGGCACTTGGTGAGCTACTTGCTCAAATTTAGCAAGCGCAGCCCCGCCTACCTTTTGTGTTGGTGAATCCGCGCTTGCATACTGCGGGTTTTCGCTCTCTAAAGCACTTAGCTGTTGTAATAAACGGTCATATTCCGCATCAGGGATACTAGGGTTATCGAGTACATAATAGTTGTGATTATGATCTTCTAATTGCTGACGTAGCTGCGTTATTTGCGCAAGCACTAAAGTGGACATACTGACCTCAAAAATATAAAAAGCCACTTAAACGAATCATCGCCAAGTGGCTTATAAAAATCTTAACTAATTAATTTTACATAGCAGGTAATTAAACTGAAAAACGTCTCACTTTTTCAACGTAATCACGTACGCTATCAACCGTCATCTCTTCGCGCTGTGAGTCTAATATAGCGGCGCCAAATTCATCCGCCAGTTTCTTCGCTGCACTATGGAGCATATTAAATGCGGCAAGCCCATCGCCATCACAGGGTAAGGTCATAAATAAACTAATCCCTGCAGTACTAAATTGTTCCATGTTATCAACATCGAACGTTCCAGGATTGTACATATTCACTAACCTAAACAGCACTGGACCATGGCCAGCAGGGTCTAAGTGGCGATTAAAAAAGCCTTCTTCAGAATATTTAAAACCAAGCGTATTTACAGCGGGTAGTAATTTACTACCTTCCATTGTTAAGCCTTCAGGCATTTGGATATGCACAATAATAAAGTCTTCTGCTGCTGGCGCTTCATCTGTTTTTTTACATTCTTCGCTATTAGTGTCTTCCTGCGCTTTTGTTTGCTCAGTAACCGTATCTTCAACTACCTCATCTAGTTTAGGCTGCTCATCTGATGCACTAAAACTAAGATCACCAAACTGCGGCTCATCACGCTGCGAGGTATGTGTTGCTATTGGTTCTGATATTGGTTGGCGTTGCACTGGGGGCTGCTCAGTAGGTTCAACCCGCTCATTTGTTGCAATAGGTGCATCTTTTTTACGAACTGACCACAGGCCATGTATTAATAATCCACCAATGACAACTACACTGATAATGATTAAAACCCATCTTAATTCTTCGGCCATCCCCTCACCTTTATTATTTATCTACTTAACTATTAATAATTATGCATGTGCCATTTGCACTGCTTGTTCGATATCAACAGCAACCATACGCGATACGCCTGGCTCTGCCATTGTAACACCCGTTAACCTTCCCGCCATTTCCATGGCAATCTTGTTATGACTGATATAAATAAATTGCACCGATTGTGACATTTCCTCCACTAATCGGCAAAACCTGCCAACATTCGCATCATCAAGTGGTGCATCTACTTCATCCAGCATACAGAAAGGAGCTGGATTGAGCCTGAATATTGAAAACACTAATGATAATGCGGTCAGCGCTTTTTCTCCACCACTTAAAAGGTGAATTGTTGAATTTTTCTTACCTGGTGGTCGTGCCATTATACTAACACCACTTTCTAGTAAGTCATCACTGGTTAATTCAAGATATGCACTGCCTCCACCAAATACTTTAGGGAATAACTCACCAAAATCATGGTTTACCTGATCAAATGTCGTTTTAAAGCGATTTTTTGTTTCTCGGTCGATTTTTGCAATGGCACCCTCTAGGGTTGATAACGCTTTAGTTAAATCTTCCAGTTGCTGCTCTAAATACTGACTGCGTTGCTGAGCTTGTTCAAATTCATCAATCGCGGCTAAATTTACGGCTCCTAATTCACTTAAACTTTGTGTAACTTTATTTAAATGTCCCTGATACGTTGTTGCATTGGCCTGCTCTGGTAATTGCGCCAAAATATCTTTCAGGTTTTGCTGCAACTCATCTAGCGGCTCTAACGCCAGCTGTGCTTTAACTAACAAGCTTTGCTCTTCCAGAGCATGTTGTTGCAACTGATCTTGTAAAATAACAAGTTCTTCTTGCGAACCTTTGAGCATCACTTGTTTATCTGCTAAAGCTGTTTTAGCCTCACCTAATGCTATTTGCAAGTTTTTAAGTTCAATTTCACCTTGCTGATTTTGCTTTAATAACAATACTATTTGTTCTGCGGCCTCTTCTAATGGCATGACCAAATCTTCTAATTGTATTGTTAATTCAGTTACAGCTTCACTCGCAGTGTCACAGGCTGTAATGGCATGCTGTAATTTAGCAACACTGAGCTGACAATCACCGCGCGCTTTTTGCTCAGCCAAAGTCGCTTGATTTGAAATAGTTTTGTAGCGTTCAAGTTCAGCGTTAATGTGTTTAAATTGCTCATCACTTTGCTGCTGAACTATTTTTGCCTGTTCAAGCCTTGCACTTATTAGTGCCTTTTGCTTCGTTAAATCAATTATAAGCTGTTCTTGTAACGTAACTTTACCTGCCACAACACTAAATTCATCATCCAATAATTGCAACTTTCCTTGTAACTTATGCTGTTGATTTTTAAAATGCAATTGTTGTTCTTTTAGCATATCTCTACGCGTACTCGCCGCAGCTATTTGCTGTGCCAACTGATGCACTGCGCCTTTAAGCTCTTCCATTTGAGCGCAAAGTTGATCGCATGTTTGTTGCTGCGTGTTTAATACATCGCTGTGACTAATTAAATCAGCCGTTAATTTTGATTCTAATAACTGAGCGTCAGCAAGTTGCTTATGTTTAATCAGTAATGAATTATCAGTATTCTTATTCGTATTTTGGTGCCAGTTACGGCCATACATATTACCTTGCGCATCTATAACAGCTAACCAAAAGTCATCGATTAAATCATCTACTGTAAAACTATTTTTATAAGCAATACGGTGTAATAATTCAGGGTAAACACCACTTTCGATTAATGCAGCTAATGAGCCTTTGCGCGCGACTAACGAAATAGGCCAAACGGCATTGCTTTGAGCATCCTTCGTCACATTTAAATGTTCAAGCCCCTGCAAAGCATGCTCAATCAAATGCTCATAACCCGTTTTGACACACAGCTGAGCAAGCATATTATGCTTACTTTGCGCATCGTCACCAACTAGCATTGAGTTTAAGCCAACTACTTTGGCTTTATTCTCATTTAATTGCTGAGTAATGTCGTCATGTCTTTGTTGGCTGTCGGCTAAACTGGCTTTAGCCTGCTGCAAACTAACGTGTACTTTATTTAACGTCGTTTGTTTTGAGGCAAGCTCTTGCGTAAGGGACTGCATTAATTGCTGTTGCTGCGCCACTTGTTGCTCAACTGGGTTGGTGCTCAACTCGACCAACTCGATTTTAAGGGTATCTTGCTGCTTTTTTATATATTGCTGGCTTTGAATATGTTGAGTGAGTACATTTTGCTGATTATTGTGATCGGTGTTTATCGATTGAAATTGCTCATAAATACTTTGCCACGCACTGCTACTTTGCGCTTTACTCTTATCTAACAGCGCAACTTGCGACGCCACTTCGTTCACCTGCTCGGTGCATAGTAACGTGTGTTCAATCGCGCTTTGCAGTACGTTTTCCAGCTCTTGCGCATGACTATTTTGATATCGCTGTGATTCCTGACTTTGCAGTTGTATTTGTTGTTGTTTGATCAGGTTTTGGCTTAAAGCCTGCTGTTGCTGTTTTAACCCTATTTGTTGCTGCTCAACACGTGTAAGTGCTGTATGAATTTGATGCTGCTTTTGTTGGGCTTCGTTGAGGCGCTCAATACGCAGTTGGACTTGGCTTTCAAGGGTTGCCAATACATCATCATGACCTGAGTGAGCCGTTTTAAAAAAACTAATTTGCTCATTCAATTTAGCCATTTTATCGGCTTTAGTCACTTGTTGCTGATGCAATTTTTGCCATTTCAAAACAGCAAGTTGACCTTTTAATGTGCGTTCTTGCGTTTTTAACTCGCGATATTTTTTGGCTTCAACTGATTGCACTGCCAGCTTATCAACCTGTGCTTGCAGCTCTTTTCGTACATCAAGTAAACGTTCTAAGTTTTCGCGGGTACTTTTAATACGAGTTTGCGTTTCACGCCGACGCTCTTTGTATTTAGACACGCCGGCAGCTTCTTCTAAAAACACGCGCAAATCAGCCGGTTTACTCTCGATTAAACGTGAGATCATGCCCTGCTCTATAATTGCGTAACTGCGCGGGCCAAGGCCTGTGCCTAAAAATATATCAGTGATATCACGTTTACGGCATTTACTGCCATTGAGAAAATACAACGATTGCCCGTCGCGTGTTACTAAGCGCTTAATTGCCACTTGGTTACGATCAGCAAAGGTATTAGGTAAATGGCCTTGAGTGTTATCAAAAATCAGTTCAACTGATGCTTGCGAAATAGGTTTACGATTAGTTGAGCCATTAAAAATAACATCCGTCATGGCATCGCCACGCAGATTTTTGGCCGAGCTTTCGCCAAGCACCCAACGCACGGCATCAATCACATTGGATTTACCGCAACCGTTCGGGCCAACGACACAAGTCATTTGATCAGGAAATGGAATTTTAGTCGGCTCTACAAAGGATTTAAAGCCCGCTAATTTTATGGTGCTCAAACGCATCTAGTTGGTTTACCGACTCTTATTGTTATAGCTTCAGTATTTAATTTAACCGTTATGGGCGGCAAAAGTAAGTACAAAGGTTACGCTTGGCGTTTAAAGTTATCTAAAATAATACCCGTTGCCATGGCTACATTTAACGATTCAGCCTCGCCAAATGCCGGAATAGTTATTTTGTTAGTGACCAACGCTGCACATTGGGTGCGAATACCATGAGATTCACTGCCCATCAATAACACGCCTGATTGGGCTAATTTAGTATGGTGCAAATTTTCACCTTCTAAAAAAGCACCATAAATAGGTAGGTTAAGCGCAACTAAATAATCAGCTAAATCAACTTGGCTGACAGCAACACGTACAAATGAACCCATTGTCGCGCTAATGGTTTTTGGATTGTAAGGATCGGCGCTATCAAGACTGGTTACTATATGTTTAATACCGTACCAGTCAGCAACGCGGATAATTGTGCCTAAATTACCGGGGTCTGACACACCGTCCAACGCTAAAATTAATCCCTCAGCTTTGGGGGCATTTACCTGTGGCATTTCAACAATCGCAATTGCGGCATTATTTGAAACTAGCGTACTGGCTTTAGTGAGGCTTTCTTCATCGGCTGGCGTTACTTTTACGTAGCCAATTTGCTGTTGATACTGCTCAATAAAAGCGGGGGTAGCAAACAGCTCTACCATTGTTAAACCACTTGCCAATAACTCAAGTACGTTTTTTTCACCCTGTACAAGGTATTGATTATGTTGCTTTCGGTATTTTTTTTGACCTAATGCACGAATTAACTTGAGTTGGTTTTTTGAAATCATAGCTGCCCCATAAAATGATGGCCAGAGTATAGCAGATTTAATCCTAAATCCTGAACTTGAAAAAAACAGAAAAACATTAAAACACCTTTATAAACATCTATATTTAATATGAACATGGGATGACTGTGTCGTGTTTTTTATTGCTTAATATGGCGGAATTTAGTAAATTCCAGTCTAATTTAGGAAAATGGAATTTCATATGGAACCCACAATACAGACTACACCACCATCAACTGATAACATTCTTTTCAAAGGAAAAATACAATTTAACGGTAAAGTCGGAGAGTTTTTTGGCATTTGGATCGTTAATATTATGTTAAGTATTTTAACCCTTGGTATTTACTCTGCTTGGGCAAAAGTACGTACTTATCGTTACTTTTATGGCAATACACATGTCGATAACCATAGCTTTGATTATTTAGCAACACCTATGCAAATACTCAAAGGCCGTATTTTAGCAGTAATAGTTTTTATTATTTATAGCTTAGTCGTACAATTTTTGCCTGTCATCGGGTTATTATTTGCACTCGGTTTTTTGTTTTTAATGCCATGGATAATCAATCAAGGCCTGCGCTTTAATATGCGTATGACGCGCCATCGTAATGTACGCTTTGCGTTTTCTGGTAACTACGGCGATGCCTTAATTAACTTTGTATTACTCCCTATTGCAAGTGTATTCACACTGTACTTATTAATGCCTTATGCATTAAAGCGCATTGATCAATACATACATGAGAATATCAGCTATGGTGGCAAACCATTATCTGTAAATCTTAAAGGCGAAACTTATTATATGGCTGCATTGATTACCATCGGTGTTACCTTTGCTGGTTTAATTGGCTTTGCTATTTTCGCTGGGATTGCAGGTGTAGCGATGAGTTTTAATGGTTTAGATACCAACAGCTTGAATTTTTCCACTTTACTTTTCCCTGTGCTAATGGCTGTAATGTATATTGGGATGCTCACGTTAGTTAGCGGAATTTATCAATCTATTATTCGTAACCATATTTTGAATAGTAGCGAGTTTGAAGACATAGCCAGTTTCAAGTCAGACCTTAAACCCGCAGCTTACGGTTTCCTTTTATTTACTAATGCAGTGGCAATTATTTTCACTTTAGGTCTTGCTTACCCGTGGACAAAAATACGTAAAGCACATTTACTTGCCGCTGCCACAGAGGTCACTATTTATACAGGCGCGCTTACGCTTATGGATACTGTACAAGAACAGCAATCATCATTTGCTGAAGAAGCCGCAAATGTGTTTGACATCGATATTTCACTCACTTGATGAAAGCACTTCATGTAACAGGCTGCTATTACTTCCCCAATAGCAGCCAGCATCAATATTGCACGGCTCAAGTCAATAATGAGCAAGTGCAACTGCTTAATCAAAATAATGACTTAATCCATAGCGCATCAACCATAGATTGCATATTAGAAAGCCCGATCCCGGGGGTAGCCGCACAACTTAGTTTTTGTAATGGCGGGCGCTTTATTCCTGATGATGTGGATTTTCGTTGGCCGTTTGGCAATAAAGTATATTCAATCAGTGAGCGTTTAGAGAAAAATAAACTCCTTATTTTGCTCAGCGTTGTTGTCGCACCTTTATTGCTTTGGCTTATTCTCTATAGAGGGATCCCTGCAATTGCCGTATACAGCGTTAATGTAGCATCTCCTGCGGTGGTTGAAAGTATGGGCGAGCAAAGCTTGGCTGTGATTGAAAAAATAGCGCTAGAGCCAACTCAACTTTCAATAGATCAACAAGCTGATTTACAAAGTAAATGGGCCCAAATGCTCACAGCACTCGAATTGGACAACACAAAGTTCAGGCTGTCATTTTATCAATCTGATTATCTTGCAGCGAATGCATTTGCCCTACCACATGGCCGAGTAGTTGTTACTGATGAGCTCGTTACGTTACTGGCAGATAAACCCGATGCACTACGCGCTATTTTATTACATGAAATTGGCCATGTTGAGCATCATCATGGTGTGCGCCTATCTGCGCAAGCTGTTGCAAGTACCGTTGTCTTGGCTGTAATTTTTGGTGACTTGGAAGGTATTACAGAAGTAGTACTTGGCTCTGGTTCTTCATTTTTGCAACAAGCATTTTCACGCGATATGGAAAGAGAAGCCGATAATTATGCAATTGAAAAGCTGGTTAAATTGGGCTATTCCAATCACGATTTTGCAGATGCTATTGAAGCATTACAACAAAGCTTAGAAGAACAACATGCTGAACTTGAAGATAATTGGTTGAAGTATTTATCAACCCACCCAAGCAGCCAAGAACGAATTGAGCATGCTAGGCAATATAAACCATGACCCCTGAGCTCACTTTACTGATCTTAGCTGTCACGGTCATCAGCCTAGGATATGGTTTTATTTATCCACGCTTTGCTGGGAATGACTTTAAAAAAGTATCAATGCAAGACTTAATTGCAACGGGCATAACCTTAATGATTGCCGGCAGTCTTTATTATAATTCTGGTATTGAATTTAGTTGGTTAGCATTCAAGGTTAACTGGTTTTGGTTTACCTTTTTAACCTATGTAGTTATTGAGATCCCCGTATGCTTAGTTTATGCGAAAAAGCATAATATGAAATTTTCATAACACCATTTCATAAATAAACACTACTACGAATATATAAATGAATTTAAACATATAGAAGCACCAATGATAATTGGTGCTTCTTATCTGAGCATCACTTAATACTATTAATGGCCTGTTTCATAACTCATACGTGCAATATTTGTAGTCTCATATGTACCATCTTTATATAAAATCAGAGCTGAAGCGCTAGTTGATCGATAAGCTCTTACATTAACAGTACATGATGTTCCACCTGAACAAGATGCGTCACCTTGCCAAATTACTTGATTGATCGGTTTTGAGATATTCTGTAGGTAAAACTTACCTGTTGTACTATTTCCAAAACTAAAGTCGAATGCATCACATCGTGCTGTTCCATTACTACTATACCCATTACTACCTTTAGGGTAAACATCACACACTAAGTCAGTTGCAAAAACTGAATTTGTAGTTAGTGCAGCGCCAGAAAGTAATAATATTCTAAGTATCGTTTTCATATATCTTCCTTAATTATCATTATTGCTCACCAATAGAGCAAACAATAAATTAACATTTAACAACAAAAAATCAACAAAAATAACTAAAAAGAAGACAAAAAAATAAATGACAAAAAAGCGCCTAGATGGCGCTTTTTATTTTCCATGAAAATATCAGTACTTATGCTTTAACGTCCATAAGTGCAATAATTCACTGGCAATGGTTGCTGCAGCGATTGCTGTTAATTCACTTTGATCGTACGAGGGAGATACTTCAACCACGTCCATACCAATTATATTAATGCCCTTAAGCGCACGTAATATTTTAAGCACTTTGTCGCTGGTTAAACCGCCACACACAGGCGTACCAGTACCTGGGGCAAACGCGGGATCTAAACAATCTATATCAAAGGTGATATACACAGGTAAATCACCCACGCGCGCTAAAATTTGCTCAGCAATGCTTTGCGCTGATAAATCATTAGCCGCCATGGCATCAATCACGGCAAACTCATGTTTACTTTGATCAAAATCAGTACGTATACCAATTTGAATACTATGATCAACATCAATCAGTCCTTCCATCGGTGCATGATAAAACATGGTACCGTGGTCATAGCGTGAACCATTACTATAAGTGTCTGTATGAGCATCAAAATGTACTAGCGCCATTTTACCAAAGCGTTTAGCGTGCGCTCGTAATAACGGTAAGGTAACAAAATGATCGCCACCTAGACCTAAAATAGCATTACCTTGGTTTAAAATGCCCGCAGCTGCCTGTTCAAGCTTTGCAGTAAAGTATTCAGCATCGCCGACTGGGTACGTAAAATCACCAGCATCCGCTAACTTTAAACGTTCAAACAACTTGAACGTCCATGGGTATTTAGTCTCTTCCCATGCTAAATGTACTGATGCTCTGCGAATAGCATCTGGGCCTAAACGAGCGCCCGGGCGCCCTGAGGTTGCCATATCAAATGGCAATCCCAGTACGACAACATCAGCATTAATGTCTGTGATATTTTGTACCATTGGCTGACGTAAAAACGTCATGCCATTGGAATACAATGAGTGATCAGGGTGATCAAACAAAGTGGTCATATTAAAGCTCTTCTAAATAAGTATAACCGTCTAAACCCGCTTGTAATTCATCAAGCACGCTTTGTTGCTCAGCCTGTGGTAATTTTGCAGCCACCAGCTGTGCATATGAAGATTGAAAACCTTCTACATCAAGGTGAACATAACGCATCATGTCGGCTACCGTGTCACCTTGGTTTATTTCTACAATACTTGCCTCACCTTGCTCGTCCATGTGCACCATAGCGCTGTGAGTGTCGCCAAACAGGTTATGCATGTCACCTAAAATTTCTTGGTACGCACCCACTAAGAAAAAGCCCATCAAATAAGGTGTGTCAGCACTAAATTCAGGCACTGGTAACGTACTTTCAATACCTTGGCCATCAACATAATGATCAAGCGCGCCGTCTGAATCACACGTAATATCTAACAATACAGCACGCTTTTTAGGCGCCTCTGTTAAGCCGCTTAATGGCAATACCGGAAACACTTGATCAATACCCCATGCATCAGGCAATGACTGAAACAAAGAGAAATTAACAAAAAATTTATCCGCTAAACGAGCATTTAGTTCATCAATAATCGGGCGATGAAAACGATTTTTGTTATCCATGTGTTTATTAAGTTCATAACATACACGTAAATTTATTTGCTCAGCCCATGCGCGTTGCGTTAAATCGACTAGGCCCATTGCAAACTGGTTATGCGCTTCAGCTAAGTCACCTTGGCTGTCATGATAAATTTCAATTAATGCACGGTCATCCGTTAATACATGAAGTTGCTGCCACGACATCCACATATTTTTCAAAAGGATTGGTGCATCTTCTGCCGGTGCTTGAATATCTTCAGGCACGTAGCTTTCTGTACCAATAACATTTGAAATAAGCACTGCATGATGCGCAGTTAACGCACGCCCTGACTCTGAAATAATCGTCGGGAATGGCTGCTCGTATTGCTTACAAATATCACCAATGGTGTAAACAATATTATTTGCGTATTCTGCCAAGCTGTAATTCATTGAGTTATGTGATTGGCTGCGTGTGCCATCATAATCAACCGCTAAACCGCCGCCTACGTCAAGACAATCAATTTGTGCACCTAATTTACGTAACTCACAGTAAAAGCGCGCAGCTTCGCTTACACCTAGACGGACATCGCGAATATTAGCCATTTGCGAGCCTAAGTGAAAATGCACCAACTCAATTAAGTCAAGTTGATCGGTTTCTTTTAAACGATTTACTACATGTAATACTTGTGACGCTGATAAACCAAATTTTGACTTTTCGCCGCCACTCGCTTGCCATTTACCTTTACCTTGTGATGCTAAACGCACACGTATACCAATACGCGGTTTTACGTTTAGCTCTTTAGCTTGGCTAAGCACCATATCCAGCTCAGAGAGTTTCTCAAGCACGATATACACTTTATGACCTAGCTTTTCGCCAATAAGTGCTAAGCGCACATATTCTTTATCTTTATAGCCATTACAGACAATCACTGCACTGGTTTTTTCAGCTAATGCTAATACGGTCAATAACTCAGGTTTACTACCAGCTTCTAAGCCAAGCTGTTTCTTTTCTATATTAGCTTGGCTGGCAACTATCTCTTCTACAACTTCACGCTGTTGATTTACTTTAATTGGGTAGACTAATAAATAGTCTTTTGGATACCCATAGCTTTCTATTGCGGTATTAAATGCAGCACATAAACTGTGAACGCGATGATGCAATATTTGCGGAAAACGTACCAAAGCAGGTAAGCTCAAGCCTTTATCTTCAAGTTGTTTAGCGATATCTATAAGTGCGATGGTTTGCTCTGGGGCATCAGCCTTTGGCGCAACATACACATCACCTTGATCATTAATACCAAAAAAACCTTGGCTCCAATGACGAACATTGTAACTCGTACGAGCTTGTTCTAGTGATGATGTTGTCTCTTTCATTTATCTTTCTCTTTTATTTAATGAGTGCCGTATCGGCTAATTGCGCGCATTAAAAGAAAAATAAGCCCCTAAGTCCAACAAGTATTTTTACTCGTAACGAATAAATTTTAATATCAATAATTTTAGGTCGAGCAACATGGCATACAAGACGATAATTATGAGCTAAAAATCATTAATAATGCGGTGTTTTACTCATCGGTAGCGTGGTGATATTCGGTATTTGCAGGAAGTACCCAAACCACCTCAAGATACGAGTTTCAGTTGGAATTAAAAGCGATTTAGGCAAGGCATGGATTGCAGGTAATGGTTATTTCCTTATCAAAATCAATAACGCAGTATAAATCGCTTTTAAACCAACCCGTTGGGCGTTTCACAGGCACTTACTCCCTGCGTTGTTACTTCTTAAAAGGGACCGCCATTATTGCGAAGTAACGCCTTGATATTAAGCCCCTGTGGAACGCTGAATCCTGCATTTTGAGGTGGCTTGGGTATATTTTTGTAGTTTTACAGATAAAATCAATGTCAGACTTATGAAACGTTTTCACTGCATCTTGTCGCGACGACCTATAATAGGGTAGATAGATCGTCTTTGTTATTAAGTTATCTTAATAAAAATCTCATATTTTAGGAAGGTTGACTAAGCCCTAATTCCATAAATAAACTTTGTGGATTATCTTTATATTTACCAAAGCTTAAACAGCGTTGAAACCCTAGATTTTCATACAAGCTGATTGACTCAGCTTGTTTAGGGCCTGTTTCTAATCTGATCAATGGAATTTCTTCTTCTCCTGCATGATGCAATAAAATTTGCATAATACGACGAGATAAACCCTTTCCACGATAACTTGGTTTAACATATAAGCGTCTAATTTCACCATAAACCTTATCGTCAAATTGTTTTACAATGGCACCACACGCTACTATCCCGTCCTCGTTTTTTAATCCAATGGCATAAACATTGGGTTTATTTAAATCATTTACCGTAAGGGACTGAGCAGTTGCAATGGGGTACAAAGTGTTCATTAGTCGGTCGATATCAGCAAAAACATTAATCACATCCTGGTCATTTGGTTTTAAATCAACTAACTGCATAGAACATCTCAATTTATATTAATAATTTGTTGGCAAACTATACCGAATTGTAACAAATGAACAACCGCGTTTAGCCTATTTTTAATGTATTTAAACTTTTATATGCGTATCAGCCACTATTTTACAGGTAAAAATATTTTTAAAATTCACTCTTTATTTGTGTACTACCACTCACTTTGCTCTGTTTAGCCTAAAGATCTGTCATTACAGGTCGATATATAAACAAGTGCATTGGCAATGTTAAGGAGCAACAGTGAAAATACCAAGCCTACCCCAAGCTCAGCGTCTATTTACGCAACCGATAAAACCCCACCTTGGGGATAAATTTAAAGCCGCTATTGAGGTCTTTACCTCTTCACCTGTAAACAAAGAACTAAACACGATAGAAAATGCCCCTGTTATTGCTGTTGATGACCCATTTAAAGGTCGAAAGCTTAATCATGATGATCTCCCTCATTACTTTGGTATGGGCCTTTATGGGCTAAGCAGTAGTGCTATAGAAATGAATAAGCCATTTACAGAGCGAACCTATCGCTATGGCGAGTTTACTGATCCCGACGATATTAATGCTTTTTTGGATCAACTAGACAGGCTCGACGGCGAGCATCGAAGAATGTTTCAACATATAAAACCCACACAAGAGCTACTCGATTTAGCGCAAAAGATGAGTGATGAAGAATTAAGCCTGTTCGCCGAGTTTGCAGTCACAACATCAAGCCTACGGTTTGGTATGCAAAACAAAGATATTAGCGAGCAGTTAATTTCATCATTAAGTAAGCTCTCTGATGAGGCGTTAAGCAGTACCGTTAACACGATGGCGGCAATACTTAAACAAGGCGATGATTATAAAAAACCAACGTCCCCCATTGGCGATGACATCAATGGCAATGAGCCATTAGTAATGCAAAGCAGCGACGAAAATATCGATTGGTTTAAATCAAGCTATAAAGCCAATAATACAAAGACTGATTTAGCAATAAGCTACGCGAATTTATTGATGAATAAAAACCAAAGTGATGAACAACTAACGCAATTAAATTCCCATTTAGCTGATACAAACCTGCAACAAAGCAGCGGTATTATCGATATGATGAGCCTTATAAAAACACATCAAAACGATGAAATGTTAGCTATGTTGAGTGAAGTAGACAAAGATAATCAAAATGATGTATTTACTTACCTTGCACAACAAACTAATTACCAAGCAAATAAGCAGTATTATCAACTTGGTAATGGTAAACATGTTGCTCAACAAGACAATATTAGTGATCCATCAAGTCGCCGAATACTCTATGATAATATTTTAGAAGCATACAATGACATAGGCTTGGGCTGGATAAACGATACCCTAGACGAGATAAAAGAATCACCTGCCCAAATACAAAACCAAATATGGGAAAAGCTTTTAGCCGATAAAGAAAAATCACCTGATCAATTCATTCATTCTGACTCCGTACAAAAGTGGGTTACAACGAATGTACCGAGTATGCAAATGAACTTTCACACACAACAAATAAATAAAATTTATGATTATAATAGTGAACGATTAGTACCTGATTTATTGGGTAGACTCACCTTTTTTAGTAGTGGTAACAGTGCCCACTCATCAACAAAAAATGATGTGAGTTATATTAAAGAGCCTGCGGTTACTTAATGCTGGTTAATAATCAAAGTATTTACGATGCTCTACACCTGCTAAGTTAGAATTCACTTTATTCGGATGCTTATACTCACGCCAGTTAGCAACGTTTCGGCCAACATTTAACTTAGGGAAGTCGGCATCTCCTTCGATCGGTAAACCTAAAAATGCCTTTAACTCACGCAAACTTCCCGGCTCGCTAACGTCTATCGATAAAAAGTCATCTCGGTCTTTAAAATATGACAATACGCCCTGCTGATGCTGTAAGTAACAGTCAACTAATACACTCTGTGTTAATGGCTGTCTCAGGGGGGCGCTAATAGGAAAAACATCATGAAAACTGCGCTTTAAAACTGGGCTAAATCGCCCTGCTTTCAGCTCTAAATGAGGCATCATTTTTTCAAGCAGCATGGATATTGAGGGCACCCATTTATTTAAATCTCGACTTAAATAAACAAATTTAGAATTGGGGAATAACTTATCTAAGTGCATATAGTCACTAAAACAAGGCGCATCAGATATCGCATCAGCAACTTCAAACGCTTTTTTGGTAAACGCAGTATGAGCAACTAACAGCCCCATTTCTAATAACGCAACACTGATACTGGTCGTGCCGGTTCTTGGTAGGCCAATAATAAATAGCTTAGACATTAAAAGTGACTCATTATAAAAATGGCCGCTAGTATATACCCAACCGTCCTAAATTACAGACATTAACGCTCAGCTTTAAAGATCATTTTCATTTACCTTATTTGATAAGTGCAATTGCAGGATCGGCACTAGTTCAGCTACTAATATAATAACAGTATCATTTGTTTTATCTAACTTTACCCAACCATCTGTACCCATAATTTCAATTGACGTTACGCTAAACACCTCTGCCTTTAATGAATCCCATAAACCTGACAGGCGAAAAACGCCCATTGTCGTATCAATACGCGTAATATTAAATTTATCCAATCGACCTCTCATTTGCTAAGCGCTATAAACGATCTCATAACTCTTTTACTTAATACCTGAATCCAAGTCGAGTAAAAGCAGAGCGGAGTCATTTTTAATTTAATTAGTTGATCAGCGCTATTTTCAACTGCACTCATTATTAAACACTTTGTTACCTAAAAATGCTGTTCAAAATACCTGAGCAATTTATACTAAAACCAATATAGCTAGGATCTGAGGTTTTAACGTGCAGTTTACGCAAGGTATGGAATATTTTTTTTCGGGTTTTAAATTGATCACGCAAAAAGGCTTAAAGCGCTTTGTATTTATTCCTTTGTTAATCAATATAGTGCTTTTTGGTAGTTCATTGTTTTTTTTATACGGCTGGCTGACTGATGGGTTTGCATATTTAAATAACCTATTACCTACATGGTTAAGTTGGCTCGAGTGGCTAATGTGGCCGATAGCAGTATTAGTCATTTTATTTAGTTACAGCATGCTCTTTACAGTAATAACTAATTTTATTGCAGCGCCCTTTAATGGTTTACTCAGTGAGAAAGTGGAACTGTACCTTACTGGCCAAACAGTCAATGATGATGGCTTAATGGATACACTAAAAGATGTTCCTCGTATGCTCTCTCGTGAATGGATTAAACTGTGTTACTTTTTACCCCGCGCAATTGGCTTTTTTATTCTTTTGTGGGTACTCCCAGTGATTGGGCAGCTAATCTGGGTGATGTTCACCTGTTGGATGTACGCAGTGCAATATAAAGATTATGCTTTTGATAATCATAAAATTTGTTTTAAACAAATGAGGCAAGATCTGAAGCAAAAACAAGGTCTGTCGTATGGGTTTGGTTTTGCGGTAATGTTACTGACGGCCATACCAGTGGTAAATCTAATCGTTATGCCAGTTGCTGTTTGTGGGGCAACCCGCTTATGGGTAGATAACTACCGCCCTAACTATCGCTAATACTCAATGGGGAGCTCAATACACACTGTTATTAACTCCCCTTTTTATACTAATACCTGGCGTGTATTGGCAATAAAATGATGTACTTCACGCTCAATCTTAGGATCTACAGGTTCTTCTGGCGCACGATCGTTCGGGCAAGGCATTCGCGGAGTAGTACCAAAAAGGCGGCAAATCAATGGGCGCTCGTCATACACAGTGCAGCCCTTTGGACCAAGATGCACACAATTAAATTCATTTAACGCCGCTTCATGTTCTGCATCTGTTTTTACCGGTAACCGCGACATTTCTTCAGATGATGTTGTCACCGGCCCGCAGCAATCATGGCAACCTTCAACACATTTAAATGATGGAATATTAGCCCGCAATCGCAATATGACTTTTTGATTTTTATACATCTATATCTTCTCTTTATTTTTCAGTGCGCTTATACAGCAACTTCACTCATTCCCTATTAACCGTATATTACGTGTTATACGCAGCAATTTGCAAGGTTACGTTAGTGCTTATTTACGCCATAGTAGCTAAAAGTAAAGCGTAAAATTAGTTAAATAATAAATAAAAGTAATTAATTATATTAAGTATCACCGCTCTAGCTATATAAATTAATTACACTTTGATACTTAGCAAAAAGCACAGTAAATACTGTGCTTTTTAATCACTGTAATTTACAAACTTTTAGCTATATAAGTTTTGCGGCACTTTAGTCACGTTTAAGTGCACCGTCACTTCTTCACGATCGTGGTATAAGTGCTTTGCTTGAAGCTCATAACTAATACCATACTTTGCAAGCTCTTCTCTGATCATGGTTAAACACTCATACACACTGTCAAAGCGTTTTTTCATCGGTAACTTTAGGTTGAAGATCAGCTCAGTTGCATAAGCATTAACCGCCCAATCAATCATTAGGCTAGTAACTTTAGTTGGTTTTTCAACCATGTCACAGACTAACCATTGAATATTGCGCTTTTCTGGGCGGTATTTAAAACCATCAGCTCTAAAGTGCTTAACTTGCCCCGTTTCCATTAAATCATCGTTCATTGGGCCATTATCAATCGCGCTTACAAACATACCGCGGCGAACTAATTGATACGTCCAACCACCTGGACACGCGCCAAGATCAACGCTGCGCATTCCAGCTTGAACACGGCTTTCGCGCTCTTTTTCTGGGATAAACACATTAAATGCTTCATCAAGTTTAAGTGTTGAACGACTCGGCGCATCGCTTGGCATACGTAAACGTAAAATACCCATAAAAAATGGCGAATTATTATAGCTATACGAGTGACCAACATAAGCCGTATTGTTGGTTAAAAACATGATATGCATTACTGGGCGATTTGCTTTTGGCTCACGTAAAACCGTATTTTGCTTTTCAAGTGCTTTTTTAAGCGGCGTTGATATTTTTTTGCAAAAGGTTAAAAGCTCTTTGCCTTCATTTGTATCTGGCGTTTCTACTCGTAGCTCTGAGCATAAAGGAAAATCGATAGCGGCTTTAACTATCTCACCGACGCGATCTTCAACGGGCATATTTTCAAGTAAAGTACCCGCAAACCATTGGCGAGCAAACACCATATTTTTAAAATCGACTTTTTTAATAATTTCGTCACTGTGTGATGCATCAAAGCATTCATAAATAACATAGCCAGTGTTAGGTTTTGCTTTTACATACCCTGCAAAACCTTGCTCTGCGGCATGGAAAGTTATTTCAGCAGCGGCATCATTTTCAAAACCACTACGACAGTAAATTACTACACTTGACATAAAAACCCTTTAATAGCTTACTTTTCATCCAAACTGAAGAACGCAAAGCTAAGCTTATTCATTATTAAAATTTAAATCGTGCAACTTGCACTAAAACAATAGCCCACGCGATGATAAAACACACACCACCAATAGGTGTAATTGGTCCAAGCCACTTAAAGCCTGTTATTGCTAATAAATACAAACTACCACTGAATAACACCGTACCTGCGATAAAAAACCAACCAGCAACGGTTAAATTTAGACCCCATTTAATTAAAATGGCCGTGGCTATCAGTGCTAAGCCATGCATCATTTGATAATCAGCAGCTGTTTTAAACACCCCAAGCGCATACTCTGATAATCGGCTTTTTAAACCATGTGCTGCAAAAGCCCCCAGTACAACCGACAACATACAAAATAAACTGCCAGCCATTAAAAATAATTTAATCATGTATTCCCCTTAGAAAAACGACTACACCAAAATTTACTGTACAGCGAGTTTGATCATAAAGTTTGCAGCGTTTTCTGCCGCTTCACTTAAGTTTTGTTCAACAGTGAAACCGCTACGCTTACGCGGCTTTAAAGAATGATCTCCATCATTTAACCACACAAATTCTGGGCGCTTTGCAAGCTCAAGTGTTGCGAGCTCTTCACGTGTGCCAAAGGTGTCTCGCTCACCTTGCAGTACTATAAATGGGCATGCAATATCCCCAAAATGATCTATGCGTAACTTTTCAGGTTTACCTGGGGGATGAAATGGGTAACCAAATGCAACTACACCGAGAATTGGCTCTTTGCTTTGGCATGCAAGCATTGAAGCCATCCGTCCACCCATTGACTTGCCACCGATAAATAAAGGTAAGTTTGGCTGCGCTAGGGTCAGTATATGTGCATAATAATCGAGTAATTTAGGGGCGCGATCAGGTGGCCTGCGCTTATTCGTTTGCTTCGCTATTTGCATGTATTCAAAATCAAATAACCCAACATCAATCCCTTTTTTACCAAGTAATACCGCCATATGCTGCATAAACTCGGAGTCACTGCCAGCACCCGCTCCATGCGCAAATATAAATTGTGCCTGTGCAGGCTGCTGCGTACTTTTAAACCATTGTATTGTCATATTAGTATTCTTGCTCTTGTTCTACTAAGCTAAGCATCCACTGTTTAAAGGAGACAATTTTACCCAGTTCTGATTGTGACTCTCGGCTTACTAAATAATAAGCATTTTTACTCTCTAGGCTGTGGTTAAAAGGGATAACTAATCGCCCCGCATCAATATCTGGTTTTGCCAATACGCTGTTACCTATTGCCACGCCCTGCCCATGTACTGCCGCTTGTAAGACCATCGATGAGTGACTAAAAATAGGCCCTTGGTTTACCTGTATATTACGCACGCCAGCTGTTTTCATCCATGTTTTCCAATTTTTTCGCGTTGTATCATGCAATAACGTGTGATTGGCTAAATCACTCGGCTGGTTAAGTGGTTTTAAACCCGTAAGTAACATGGGGCTACATAACGGCACTAAGTATTCAGTATGAAGCTTATGTGTTTGCACACCACTCCAATGACCACGGCCATAATAAATAGCAACATCAACGTCATCGGTAAGCGAGTTTTCATCTTGATCTTGGGCTTTTATTCGCACATCGATTTCAGGGTGTAACTCATTAAACAAACTTAATCGTGGCACAAGCCATTGAATTGCAAAACTTGGGGTTAAACTTACCGTTAATGAGCCCTTAGCACCTCGGGCTAATAGCTTTTCGGTTGCATCAATAAGCTGTGTAAAAATTTCTTTAATATCGAGGAAGTAACCTTGCCCTTCTTCGGTTAACAATAACGAGCGATTTTTACGTAAAAACAACTTCAACCCTAAGTGTTCTTCAAGTGTTTTTATTTGATGACTGACAGCCGCTTGCGTTACATAAAGCTCTTCTGCTGCTTTTGTAAAACTTAAATGACGCGCAGCCGCTTCAAAAGCTTTTAGTGCGTTTAATGGAGGTACCCGTCTTGACATGATAACCAAGCTTAGAATTAGTTTTTCTTATGCGGTGAATTATATACCTATGCTAAGAAAGAGTATATTTAAGGCGTAAAAAAAGCGACCTTAGTCGCTTTTTAAATATATACCCAAGCCACCTCAAGATGCAGAATTCAGCGTTTCACAGGGGCTTAATATCAAGGCGTTACTTTGCAATAATGGCAGTCCCTTTTAAGAAGTAGCAACGATGAGAGTGAGCACCTGTGAAGCGCCCAACGGGTTGGCTTAAAAGCGATTTATACAGCGTTATTGATTTTAACAATAGAACCACTATTATTTGCAATCAATGCCTTGCCTAAATCGTTTTTAATTCCAACTGAAACTCGCATCTTGAGGTGGCTTGGGTATAGACGTCGCTAATTATAAATCGCTTGCACTGGTATCCAGTGGTGCAAAGCTTTTAATTAAATCATCAACCGCTTTCATTTGGCTCAAGTAGCCTTCAAGTTTACTCAATGCTAACGCACATGGGCCGTCACATCTGGCTTCGTTTGGATTAGGGTGAGCTTCAATAAATAGTCCAGCAAGTCCGAGCGCCATTCCACTGCGAGCAAGTTCAGCCGCTTGAGCACGGCGTCCATCAGCAGAGTCTGCACGTCCACCAGGGCGTTGTAATGCATGGGTTGCATCAAAAATAACAGGAGCCATTGGCTTCATGTCATCCATACCTAGCATATCGACAACAAGATTATTATAACCAAAACTAGAACCACGCTCACACAACGCTATGTTGTTATTACCCGCTTCATTAAATTTAGTAATGATATGGCGCATTTCGTGTGGAGCTAAAAACTGTGGTTTTTTAACATTAATAACAGCGCCCGTCTTAGCCATTGCTACAACGAGATCCGTTTGACGTGCTAAAAATGCAGGTAGTTGGATAACATCAACGACTTCAGCCACAGGCGCAGCTTGATGAGGTTCATGAACGTCTGTGATAAGCGGAACATTAAACGTTTTTTTGATCTCTTCAAAAATTCTCAGCCCTTCTTCCATACCTGGTCCACGGTATGAATTTATTGATGATCGGTTTGCTTTATCAAATGACGCTTTAAATACATAAGGAATATTAAGCTTGCTGGTCACTTCCACGTAATGCTCAGCAATTCGCATCGCCAGATCGCGAGACTCAAGTACATTCATGCCACCGAACAACACAAACGGTTTATCATTGGCCAGTTCAATATTACTAATTTTAATCAAATGGTTATTCATTATTATTCCTCAAGGTGCAACTGCTTGCATCATTAATCCACAAATATATGCCATGTACGTACCTACTCCGTAGCCCATAACCGCCAATAGCACACCAACGGGCGCAAGCGATGGGTGAAAAGCAGATGCCACAACAGGGGCAGATGCGGCGCCGCCGACGTTAGCCTGAGAACCAACGGCCATATAAAATAGCGGCGCTTTTATAATTTTAGCCACAATTAGCATTAAACTAGCGTGCGTTAACATCCAGATTAAACCAATTACAAAATACATAGGCGACTCAAAAATAGCCGTTATATTCATATGTAAGCCAATCGATGCCACTAAGATATACAAGAAACTTGACGCAACCTTCGACGCGCCAAACGCTTCAATATGTCGCACTTTGGTAAATGACAGGCTAATGCCGATCGTGGTAGAAATAACGATTAACCAAAAAAACTTGCTGTTTAAGCTGTACTCTTGCGCCCATGGGAAATTAGCCCCAAAGAAAGGCCCTAAAAAGTCAGCGCAAAAATGCGCAAGGCCTGTAATACCAAAGGCGATTGCGATTATCATCATATAATCGTTTAACGTGGGTGTGCGCGCATGCTCAGCTTGGTATTTTTCAACACGATTTTTTAAGTCTTCGATTGCACTGGTATCTGCGCCCGTTTTTGCATCAATCGCTTTATGATTGGCGGCCATTAATAACAACACAGCCATCCACAAATTAGCGACAATCACATCAACGGTTACCATAGCAGAGAAAATATCACCGCCGACTTCAAACATTTCTTTCATAGACGCCTGGTTTGCACCACCGCCAATCCAACTACCTGCGATTGTTGTCATTCCGCGCCATACGGCATCAGGACCATGACCACCGACAGCTTCTGGATACACCGCACTCATGATCAAAATAGCTAAAGGACCACCAATTACAATACCCACTGTCCCCGTCAAAAACATAATGAGTGCTTTGGGGCCAAGATTAATAATGGCACGTAAATCAATGCTGATTGTCAGTAAAATTAAACACGCTGGTAGTAAATAGCGCGACGCCACATAATAAACATTAGAGGCGCTGCCATCGACAATACCAAATGTATTAAGCAGTGACGGTAAAAAATAGCAAAGGAGTAATGCGGGGACATATTTGTAAAACTTTTTTAGTGCACTGTGCTCACTATGAGATGTTTTAAAAATAAAACCTAATATTACAGCCAACAAACCAAATACAACGGCATCGTTGGTAATTAATGCGGTATTAGTATCAACCATTGGAATTCCTTAAAATTAATGGTGCGTTTTATTATTATCTTCGAGTTCTTCTAATTGGTGCTGAATTATTTCTATTGCTGGATCATCTGGACATTCATCAATAAAAAATTGTAAGTCGTCACGCGCCATTTGCGGGCAATCTAGCTGGTTTAATAAATAACCTCGATCACGTCTTTCATATGGATCATCACCAATGAGTTCCATGAGCATTTCGACGCAGTTCAAAGCATGACCAAATTTATTACCGCTGATAAATGCCCATTTTTGTTGCGCTAAATAAAGTTTATAAACATCTTCATCAAAAATAAGCTCTAACGGTTCTTGTTCGTCACCATTTTCTTCACTGGCGTTTTCAGGAATGATATACCAGCTTTGCTGACCAGTACTGGGTTCGAGTAAATACCCTTCCTCATCACTGATTGCAATATGTACGTTTACTTCACTATTGTTAATAGTCACATTAGCATCAAAATCAGCATGATTGAGTAAATGACATAATAATATTGCCAACGTCGTTTCTGAACCACTGCGCATACTGAGCATATAGCTAAAACTATTCAGAGTGTATTCTGGTACTTTTAGACTTGAGACACTAAATAGCCACTGCGTGAAAAACATATCAACTAATGCGTCAAAGCGCTCGTGAGTATCAATATGTTGCTGGCATAGCTCAGTTACCTGACTTTCAAAATCGCTCAATGTAGCAAAGCTATCGCTTAGATCTGCTTGAGGGTCCCACTTTGCTTCAGCGCTGATACAACGATACAACGCTTGGGGAACGAATGTGTCAAAAGCCTCATCTTGATAGGACTCATTTTGATCTTCAAACCAAGGGGTGGTCATTAATACTGCAACATCTTTTTTAGAAAACGAATCACTAGTTTACCTAGTTTTTAGGCGAGATACCAACGCCGCGCGTTAGTTTATACCCGCGTATTCTCAAATCACTTGATTCAATGTTTTGAGATCACGCGGATATTTAGTGCAAAGACTCAATATGTCTTTGCACATTCAGAGAGTTAAAGAAACAAAGCTGTCTTAGTAACTGCTAATTTACCTATTAATGCGATTACAGCTGTTGTAACAACCAATAGGACTACTTTAATGCTGGTTTTTTGCTGCTTACTTGCAATAACGCCCAGTACAATATAAGCCACAACTAAAATAATTTTTTCAAGTAGCCACATCTGCTCCAATGGGTTCATTTTTGCAATGGCCATTAACGCAAACGCTGAAATAAGTAAGAATGTATCTGTAGCGTGGCTACCAATAAATACCACCTTATTCTTTGCGATTGTGCCACTTCCCATTCGTGAAAATGAACGTACATAAAATAAAACGATGCTTAAAACGGCGATTGCCATGTGAGTGTGTTTTACTGCTAAATATTCCATATGCCCCTGTACTACTTTGTTTTATAAAATTAAACCGCGCCCCCTAGTCAGGATAACGCGCTAATACTTGCTCTAATTCATCAAGATTGTCATTAAATATATCAACTAATTTAGGCTCAAAGTGTTTACCTTTTTGTTGATTAATTTCTTCGACTACTTTCTCACATGTCCACGCCTCTTTATAACAACGCTTGTGGCGTAGTGCATCATAAACGTCAGCAAGTGCGACTATTCTGCCAAAAATGTGGATGTTTTTTTCTTTTAGCCCCAGAGGATACCCAGAGCCATCCCATTTTTCATGATGATCACGGGCAATTAATGCACCTGCATTCACAATTTCACGTGTTGAATCTTTTAAAATTGCATGCCCTTTTTGAGTATGCGTTTTCATGACTTCCCATTCAGCATCTGTCAGTTTAGATGGCTTATTAAGTATCGCATCTGGAATACCGACTTTACCTACATCATGTAAAGGCGATGCTAAACGAATAAGTTCTGCTTCACGTTTTGATAAACCATAACCCAGCGCTAAAATATGACAAATATGAGAAACCCGTTTTACATGGTTTCCCGTTTCTGTTGAGCGTTGTTCAAGCGCTTCACTTAAACGAAGCATCAATTCTTGTTGTGTCGCTTCTATTTCTGATTGTAATTGCACATTTTCATACGCTAGTTGCACGTTTTGTGAAAAAATCTTAATTAGATGACGTTGTGTATCCGTCAAATGTTGCGGAATACCTGAAATGAACAACATTGAATTATGGTTATACTCACTACAACAATACGCAAATAAATAATTATCTTTATAAATAATTGTTTTACCTTGTAATGCTTCTTTGCATGCGAGTAATTGATCAGTACTTAATACTTCTTCAATCGCTTTACCCTCACTGCGTTCAAAATCGCCGCGACCAGAAAAAACAACCAGCTTTTTTTGGTTATCTTGTGGGTTACCTGCAACTAAACTGGTTGCATACATTGCTTGATCTACGGTGCCTATCAAAGAAGTTAATTGTTGCATAACGCCCTCAATAAAACTCTCAATTGAGTGAGCTGAAAAAATATCTCGTGATGCTTTAATTATTTTTTCAAGACCTTGGCGAGATTGCTCAATCGATAATATATCGCGATAAGAACGTAAGCTAGACATCACAACGGTGAATAGCTTTTGTGCCGTCAGTTCAGTCTTCGATTTATAATCGTTGATATCATAATTAACGATAACTTGACGCTCTGGTGCTTGCCCTGGTTGACCTGTACGCAGAATAATACGGATATGATTATTTTTAGCGACTTCACGAATATACTGTGCAACTTTAAGCCCGGCGTCATCCGTTTCCATCACTACATCTAGAAGTACAATTGCGGCATCTGGATTATTGTCTATTACTTTTTTTGCTTCCGCACCTGAATAAGCACTAATAAACTCTAAGCGCTTATTTTGAAATTCAAAATCACTCAACGCTAATTTAGTTACTGCATGAACTTCAGATTCATCATCAACAATGATGACTTTCCAGGTCCCCTTAATTACTTCTACTTCTTCTTCTTGCGGTTCATCCGAAAATAAAAAATCATCCATTCACTTAGTCCTCAAAGGCGGTTTTCGTTGCTCTCGCACTGCAATTTTTATAATTATCCAGGCCACTGTGCAAGCGTTACACGATCGTTATTTGCTAAATCTTTAACTGTAAGTATATTTGTATACGCCATTTGTGCAAAAAAACTATGCACTTTAGTACTTTGTTGATAACCATGCTCTATCAGAAGATAGCCATTTGTCGTTAAATAATCACGCGCTTGAGTAATAATGTACTTGATATCGGCCATACCGTCATCGTCAGCTACTAATGCTGACAGCGGTTCAAAACGAACATCACCTTGATTTAAGTGGATATCATCTTGTTCAATATAAGGCGGATTACTAACAATTAAATCAAACTGTTGCATTGCTACTTCACTAAACCAATCACTTTGCACAAAGCCTACATTCGTAAACCCTAAGCGCTGCTTATTCGTATTAGCAAGTGCGACAGCCTCGCTCACTCTATCAACACCCGTTATCTGCCAATGTGGCATTTCGCTGGCAAGCGCAAGTGCAATTGCACCTGTGCCCGTGCCCAAATCAAGCACATTAGCAACTGTCGGTAACTGTAAACCTAAGGCATGTTCAACCAATGTTTCTGTATCTGGGCGTGGGATCAAAGTGCTTGCATTAACTTGTAATGGTAAACTCCAAAACTCTCGCAAACCTGTTATATGGGCAACAGGTTCACCATTTAAACGTCGCTGACAATACTCATCAAATTGCAACTGTTGAGCTGCACTAAGCTGCTTTTCAGGCCAACTAAATAAATAGCTATGTGGTTTTTGGAGCACATCAAGTAATAAAACTTGTGCATCTAGTTTTGCACTGTCGGTGCTACTTTGCAATAGCAAAGCAGCCCGTTTAATTGCTGAGTCAACCGTGTCTGTCACGATTATTCATCACCCATTGCGGCTAATAAATCAGCTTGATATTCTTGCATAAGCGGCTCAACCACACAGCCTAAATCACCTGCTACTACTTCATTTAAGCGATATAAAGTGAGATTGATACGATGATCTGTAATACGTCCTTGCGGGTAGTTGTAAGTACGTATTCGCTCTGAACGATCACCGCTTCCCACTAAGTTACGACGCTCTGATGCTTCTGCTGCATGGCGTTTCTCATCTTCGGCTTGCTGTAATCTAGCTGCAAGTACTGACATCGCTTTAGCGCGGTTTTTATGCTGTGAACGTTGATCCTGACACTCAACCACAACACCAGTAGGTATATGCGTAAGTCGAATAGCTGAATCGGTTTTATTAACGTGCTGACCACCGGCACCTGATGCACGAAAGGTATCAACTTTTAAATCCGCGGTGTTAATTTGTATCGCTTCGGCCTCTGGTACTTCCGCCATCACCGCTACAGTACACGCTGACGTATGCACGCGCCCCTGAGACTCAGTTTCTGGCACACGTTGTACGCGATGTACACCTGATTCAAACTTTAATTGCCCGTAAACACCTTCACCACTGATATTCGCAATCACTTCTTTGTAACCACCGTGCTCACCTTCATTGGTGCTCACAACTTCTACTTTCCATTTTTTAGTTTCTGCGTAACGGCTGTACATACGGAATAAGTCACCTGCAAAAATAGCCGCTTCATCACCGCCCGTCCCAGCGCGTACTTCAACAAACACGTTGTTATTATCTCGCGGGTCTTTTGGCAACATTAATACTTGTATTTGATCTTCAATTACCAGAATTTGTGCTTTTGCTTCTTTATATTCTTCTTGCGCCATTTCACGCATATCTGGGTCTGAATCTTTCAGCATTTCTTCTGCAGCAACAACATCATTTTGTGTTTCTTGATAGCCTAAAAATGCTTTAACGATTTCTTCCAGCTCAGAATATTCTTTAGAAAGAGCACGAAAGCGGTTTTGATCGCTAATAACCGACGGGTCACTTAGTAACGCTTGGACTTCTTCATAACGCTCAACTAAGGTTTCTAATTTATGATAAACGGACTCTTTCATGTAACTGTTATTCCTGATCAATACCTAACATTTTCTTTAATTGGCTTAACTGAGCAACTTCACCTTTTTTAGCCGCATCTTGAATTGCACGGGTAGGCGCGTGCATCAAACGGTTGGTTAATTTGTTGGCCAGCTCTAAAATAATTTTTTCTGCGTCTTTACCAGTATTTAATTGGCTAATTGCCTTATCAACCAATTCAGACTTTATATCATGTACATCTTGACGATATGTACGAATCAAATCGACTGAGTCGAGTGAACGCATCCACATTACAAATTCAGCACAGCGCTGAGTAATAATAACTTGCGCCTCGTCAGCGGCTTGTTCTCTTGAGGCGATATTTTCGCTTACTATTGCCTGTAAGTCATCAACCGAATACAAATAGGCGGCATCTAATTCACCAACTTGACTTTCAATGTCACGCGGCACAGCAATATCAATAAATAACATTGGCTTATTACGACGTTGTTTTAGTGCTTGTTCAACCACACCTTTACCAATAATAGGGAGTGTACTCGCAGTCGAACTAATAACGATATCTGCTTGATGTAATCGCTCAGGTAACTGTGCTAATGCAATAACATCCGCATTAACGTCTTGTGCTAATAATTTAGCGCGTTCAATAGTACGGTTTGCGACTGTAATTTGCTGTGGCTCATTTTGGTATAAATGTTTAGCGACTAGCTCTATTGTTTCCCCTGCACCTATTAATAGCACATTTGTTTTATCTAACTTTCCATAAATATGCTTTGCTAAATTAACTGCAGCGTATGCAACTGAAACAGCGCTTGCGCCTATCTCGGTCTCTGTTCTGACTTGCTTTGCCACTGAAAATGTTTTTTGAAATAAACGATCAAAAATCAAGTTAACCGAATTATGGTTTTTAGCGCTGTTATAAGCCTGCTTAATTTGCCCTAAAATTTGCGGCTCCCCCAACACCAGTGAATCGAGCCCACACGATACGCGCATTAAATGATTGATAGCGTCTTGGTCTTCATGACAATATATATTGTCACTCAGCTCTTGTTCATCTAAACCATGGAAACTTGCAAGCCACTGTAACAGTGTTTGGGAATTTTGCTGAGCAAGGCTACAATAGATTTCGGTGCGGTTACAGGTTGATACTATAACGGCTTCATTAAACTGTTCATGATCACTTAGTTGCTGTAACGCCTCTGATAATTGCTCAGGCGAAAAGGCGACCTTTTCTCGTAATTCTACGGATGCGGTTTTGTGATTAATACCAAGTGCTACTATGGTCATATTTGCCAAATATTGCTAAGCCATGCTCGAAAGGCAATAATTTTACCAAAAATCAGCTGAATATGGAAAGTAAGGAACGACATTTGATTCGACTATATTTGATTTTACTCACATTTTTTTTATTTTTAAGCGGTTGCGCTCACCGAATTGATCAACAAACAGCCCTTTATGCCAATTGGAAGGACCAATTATCGCAACAAAGTAACTGGCAAGTTGAAGGTAAGATGGCATTTATCAGCTCACAAGAACGTCAATCTGCTAATTTAAACTGGCAGCAAAAGGAAGAGTTAAATCAACTTATTCTCACAACATTTATTGGAACACGAGTATTAGCGTTAAAACAATCGGCTGAAGGGGCTGAGCTTGAGTATGACGACCAAGTTTTTTATGATCAAAACGCCTCAGCGTTATTGCATCGATTAACTGGCTTTACTATTCCTCTTGAAAATGCTGAGCACTGGCTAAAAGGAACGGCTACAGATGAGTCACTGCAAGTAGATGAATTAGGTCGAGCGAAAAGTATTACCTGGCAAGATATCGATGGCAGCCAATGGGATATTAGCTACGGCGATTATCAACAACATGCTGGGTTTTGGTTACCAAAAAAATTAACATTAAAACATCGAGACATTAAAATAAAAATTCAACTCTACGAGTGGCACTTTAATTAATATGACTAAGCAAACTATGACTTCTTTTTCATTATTGGCACCAGCCAAACTTAACTTATTTTTACACATTAATGGTCGCCGTGAAGATGGCTACCATGAACTGGAAACCCTATTTACTTTTTTAAATTATGGCGACGAACTCACCTTCACTTTAACAAATACAGCAAGCATTGAAGTCACAGGTGACACCCAAGGAATCCCCTTAAATGATAATTTGATCTATAAAGCAGCCATTTTGTTACAAAACCACTGTCAAATATCGTTTGGTGTAAAAATAAATTTAATTAAAATATTGCCTATGGGGGGCGGAGTCGGTGGCGGTTCATCCGATGCTGCAAGCACGCTTTTAGCGCTTAATAAATTATGGAAATGTCACTTATCACTGAATGAATTAGCCCAATTAGGAATAAAACTTGGAGCCGATGTGCCCGTGTTCATAAATGGTAGAAGCGCCTTAGCACAAGGCATTGGTGAGAAGTTAGTCGATGTTGAGCTAGAAAAAAAGTGGTTTTGCGTCGTTCATCCAAACGAACATATAAGTACGGCTAAAATATTTACTCACCCCAATTTAAAACGTGATACTCCTAAGCTCAAAGGCGATTGGCAGCAACAGACTTTACGCAACGATTGTGAGTCATTAGTTAAAAAGCTTTGTCCTGAGGTTGAAAAGACCCTCCAGTGGTTGCTAAAATACGCTCCGTCAAAGATGACTGGCACAGGTTCATGTTGTTTTGCTGAATTTGCAACGCAAAAAGAAGCGCAACTTGTTCTTGAAAACCTCCCCAATACATGGAGTGGTTTTATTGCCAGTAGCGTTAATATCTCTCCTGCCCATACGCAGCTGAACGCTATACATTGAAGCAATGAAGTAACGTACAAGTAAATAAAATTAAAGTTAACATGCGACGCGTTTGCATCGCTTGTTAGTCCAAAAATTCAGTGCCTGAGGAACCCTACCGTGCCTGACATGAAGCTCTTCGCTGGTAACGCAACACCTGACTTAGCTCAAAAAGTTGCAAAACGTTTATATATTGAAGTTGGCGATGCTGTTGTTGGCCGTTTTAGCGACGGTGAGATCAGTGTTCAAATTAATGAAAATGTTCGTGGCTCGGATGTTTTTATTGTGCAATCAACCTGCGCCCCTACTAACGATAACTTAATGGAGCTTATTGTTATGGTTGATGCATTACGTCGTGCATCAGCAGGTCGTATTACAGCCGTCATTCCTTATTTTGGTTATGCGCGTCAAGACCGTCGTGTACGTTCTGCCCGTGTTCCAATCACAGCTAAAGTTGTTGCAGACTTCTTATCAAGTGTTGGTGTTGACCGCGTTCTTACGGTTGACTTACATGCTGAGCAAATTCAAGGTTTCTTTGATGTGCCAGTAGATAACGTATTCGGTAGCCCTGTATTACTAGAAGACATGAAAGAACGTAAGTTTGATGATGTTGTTGTAGTATCACCTGATATTGGTGGTGTAGTACGTGCTCGCGCAATTGCAAAATTATTAAACGACACAGATTTAGCTATCATCGATAAACGTCGCCCACAAGCGAACGTTTCTCAAGTAATGCATATCATTGGTGATGTTGAAGGCCGTGACTGTATTATTGTTGATGACATGATCGACACCGGTGGTACATTGTGCAAAGCTGCAGAAGCACTTAAAGAACATGGCGCAAAACGCGTGTTTGCTTATGCAACCCATCCTGTATTATCAGGACAAGCGGTAGAAAACATCCGTAATTCTGTCATTGATGAAGTCATTGTTACTGACTCAATTCCACTGTCTGCTGAATTACAAGCAATTGATAAAATCAAAGTGTTAACTCTTGCAGACATGCTAGCTGAAACAATTCGCCGTATCAGCAACGAAGAATCTATTTCAGCAATGTTTGAACACTAAACTTATTAGTTACAGACACACTGATTATAATAAAGCACCTTTAAGGTGCTTTTTTTATACCCGTTGTTTATTTTAGTTAGGGGTGGTGTTATGATAGCGCGCCTTTTGGCTAGGGACCTTGGTCGCAAAGGCCCTAACTCTTTTAATTATTGGAGACATCATGTCTAACGAAACATATACATTTAATGCAGAACTACGCACAGAAACTGGTACAGGTGCGAGCCGCCGCCTACGTCGCGAAGACAAAGTTCCTGCTATCCTTTACGGTGCAGATAAAGAAGCTACGACTCTTACTTTTGAACATAAAGATATGATCAAAGCACAAGAAAGTGAAGGTTTCTACACTCACATTCTTACTCTTGATATCGCTGGTGAAAAAGTTGAAGCTATCCTTAAAGATATTCAACGTCACCCGTTCAAGCCTAAGATCACTCACCTTGATTTCCAACGTGTAGATGCTGCTCACAAACTTCACACTAAAGTGCCTGTTCACTTTATCGGTGAAGACGTAGTAACTAAAGCTGGTAACACGGTTGTTCACCAATTAACTGAAATCGAAATCACGTGTCTTCCAAAAGCACTTCCTGAGTTCGTTGAAGTTAACGTTGCTGCTTTAGTAGCCGGTGATTCAATCCACATCTCTGACGTTAAACTTCCTGCAGGTGTTTCATCTGTTGATTTAGCGAAAGGTGCTGATCACGACCAGTCTATCGTAACTATCAAAGCTAACAAAGCTGCGCCAGTTGAAGACGAAGCTGCAGAATAATTTCTAGGTTTGCACCTTGAATTCTATTCAAATGCTTGTGGGCCTGGCTAATCCAGGCCCCGAATACGCAAACACACGCCACAATGCAGGTGCTTGGTTCATTGAGCAACTCGCTGCACGCTATAACTGCACGCTAAAACACGATCCTAAGTATCACGGCCTTACAGGTAAAGTGATCATACAAGGTCAAGAATTCAAATTACTGATCCCCACTACTTATATGAATTTAAGTGGTAAAGCAGTCGGTAGTTTAGCCAACTTTTTCAAAATCCCCGTTGAGAGCATTTTAGTTGCTCACGATGAATTGGATCTCGATCCCGGTGTTGCCAAATTAAAAAAAGGTGGCGGACACGGTGGCCATAATGGGTTAAAAGACATTATTGTAAAGATGGCAAATCAAAAAGATTTCATGCGTTTACGAATAGGTGTAGGTCATCCTGGACATCGTGAAATGGTGACTGGTTGGGTGCTTGGAAAAGCAGCCAAAGCAGACCAAGAAAAAATGGATGCCGCAGTTGATGAAGCAGTTCGCTGTATGGAAATACTTGCAAAAGACGGTGTGTTAAAAGCACAAAACAGACTACATTCGTTTAAACCCTAGTAGCTTAGGTATTAAGTAAAACCGTTTAAACGAATCTAAACAAGGTATCTTACTATGGGTTTCAAATGTGGCATCGTCGGTTTGCCTAATGTTGGTAAATCAACACTTTTCAATGCATTAACCAAAGCGGGTATTGAAGCCGCTAACTTTCCTTTTTGTACCATTGAGCCTAATACGGGTGTGGTACCGGTGCCAGATCCTCGCCTAGACGAACTTGCAAAAATTGTAAATCCACAGCGCATCCTTACAACAAGTATGGAATTTGTGGATATTGCAGGTCTTGTAAAAGGCGCTTCAAAAGGTGAAGGTTTAGGTAACCAATTTTTAGCTAACATTCGTGAAACCGATGCTATTGGCCACGTAGTTCGCTGCTTTGAAGATGAAAACATTATTCACGTTGCAGGTACTATTGATCCTGCAGATGATATTGATGTGATCAACACCGAGTTAGTACTTGCTGATATGGATAGCGCTGATAAAGCACTTTTCCGTAATGCGAAAAAAGCCAAAGGTGGCGATAAAGACGCTAAAGAACAAAATGCCGTACTTGAAAAAGTAAAAGTACACCTTGATGAAGGCCTAACTTTACGTTCTTTAACATTAACTAAAGAAGAAAAAGCAGCTATTGCCTCAGTTAACTTCTTAACCATCAAACCAACGATGTATATTGCAAACGTTGCTGAAGATGGGTTTGAAAATAATCCATATCTTGATCGCGTTCGTGAAATTGCCGCAGCAGAAGATGCTGTCGTGGTTCCTGTATGTGCCGCAATCGAATCTGAGCTTTCTGAACTTGATGACGAAGACAAGCTTGAGTTTATGGCCGATCTAGGTCTTGATGAGCCTGGTTTGAATTTAGTGATCCGTGGTGGCTATGAACTACTGCATTTACAAACCTACTTTACTGCAGGTGTAAAAGAAGTACGTGCATGGACAATCCCTGTAGGCGCAACAGCACCACAAGCCGCAGGTAAAATTCATACTGACTTTGAACGTGGCTTTATCCGTGCACAAACTATCGCTTTTGATGACTTTGTTGCCTTCAAGGGTGAAAGTGGTGCAAAAGAAGCAGGTAAAATGCGTCAAGAAGGTAAAGAATACATAGTTAAAGATGGCGACGTAATGAACTTCTTGTTCAACGTTTAATAATCTCTTCTTTTATTAGTATTTAAAAGGCTCATTTACGAGCCTTTTTTATTTTTAGCCCCAAAATTCTATTTAATACTTTCAATATCGATTACATCATTACACTCTTGGTCGATTAAACAAGCCCAAACGTCTATTTTATTCACCAACACAGCAAACTCTTTATATAAGATCCAACTAAAAGATATTCTTTTCTCAACCTAGTTCCTAAAAAATGCAAAATGAACTTAATACAGCAGTCAAAAAACCATCATTTTTATTAAATTTTAGCCGCTTAGCTTATTTTTCCTGCAAACAAACAAAGATACGTGTTTTTTTGCAAAAAAGGTGTTGACGAATTTGGGTCATATCAGCATAATACGCCCCGCACTCAACGATGAAGTGCAAACAAAAAAGATGGCTAAGTAGCTCAGCTGGTTAGAGCACATCACTCATAATGATGGGGTCACAGGTTCAAATCCCGTCTTAGCCACCATTTATTTTTTGTTGCTCAATGAAGAGTTTAAAATAACTACCAAGTGTTTAATTACACAAAGTATGCGGGAGTGGCGGAATTGGTAGACGCGCTGGATTTAGGTTCCAGTAACTTAGGTTGTGAGAGTTCAAGTCTCTCCTTCCGCACCATGTTCTGATAAGAACTAAAATTATCACTTGTTTATTGTTGGGATATCGCCAAGCGGTAAGGCACCAGGTTTTGATCCTGGCATTCCCAGGTTCAAATCCTGGTATCCCAGCCAACAATGGCTAAGTAGCTCAGCTGGTTAGAGCACATCACTCATAATGATGGGGTCACAGGTTCAAATCCCGTCTTAGCCACCATTTCTTTTGAAATGGCTCTGCAAGAGTTAAATTGCGGCTCAATAAAGAGTTTAAAATAACTACCAAGTGTTTTATAACACAAAGTATGCGGGAGTGGCGGAATTGGTAGACGCGCTGGATTTAGGTTCCAGTAACTTAGGTTGTGAGAGTTCAAGTCTCTCCTTCCGCACCATGTTCTTGATAGGAACTAAAATTATCAAATAATTCTTTGTTGGGATATCGCCAAGCGGTAAGGCACCAGGTTTTGATCCTGGCATTCCCAGGTTCAAATCCTGGTATCCCAGCCAACTTTTCTCTACCAAGAAAAGTTGTAAAAGAATGAAAAATAGTATGCGGGAGTGGCGGAATTGGTAGACGCGCTGGATTTAGGTTCCAGTAACTTAGGTTGTGAGAGTTCAAGTCTCTCCTTCCGCACCATGTTCTTGATAAGAACTAAAATTATCAAATAATTCTTTGTTGGGATATCGCCAAGCGGTAAGGCACCAGGTTTTGATCCTGGCATTCCCAGGTTCAAATCCTGGTATCCCAGCCAACTTCTTATACCAAAGTAAGTTGTTAAAGAATGAATTAGTATGCGGGAGTGGCGGAATTGGTAGACGCGCTGGATTTAGGTTCCAGTAACTTAGGTTGTGAGAGTTCAAGTCTCTCCTTCCGCACCATGTTCTTACTTAGAACTAAAACTAGTAAAATTTAGAGTTGGGATATCGCCAAGCGGTAAGGCACCAGGTTTTGATCCTGGCATTCCCAGGTTCAAATCCTGGTATCCCAGCCAATTTTATATCTTCTTAGTATTACCTATCTTAAATACCTCTTTCTAAAGCAATCTATACTCAATGCTTTACTGTAGAAAAAACCTTGAACATAATCACAGTTTAACTTAATTAATGCCTGTTCAACTTTCTTTTCTTCGATACCTTCAGCAACCACATTACAATTAAGCCTACTCGCTAAAAATATTGTAGATTCAACGATTGCATATGCAGCTGGCTCATTGAGCATGTTTTTTATAAATGATTGATCTATTTTTATTTGGTCTATTGGCAATTCTCTTAATAAGACCAGTGAAGAGAAACCAGTACCGAAATCGTCCACACTGAACTTAAAACCCATTTGACTCAATTTAGACATCATTTTACGCGCAGCATTTAAATTCGTCATCATCGCGTTTTCAGTGATCTCAAAAATAATTGATTTACTCACACTTGGATCCAATTCAACTAGCATTTCAATAAAATAATAAAACTCCTCGCTTTCCAAATCTTTAGGTGACAGATTTATATGAAGAAAACCATAAAACCCGTGCGCCTTTAGCTTTTTCAACTGTTTGAACGAATTTAATACAATCCATTGAGATAAAGGTAAAATCAACCCTGTTTGTTCTGCCACAGATATCAATTTATTTGGTGGTATAAACTCCCCATTTTTTTGAGGCCAGCGTATAAGGACTTCAGCACCATGTAACTGCCCACCAAAAGCCGATAATATAGGCTGCAAGTGCAACTCAAATTCATTATCTTGCAATGCTTTTTCAATCCGTGTAGACATCTGACTTAATTCACGCGCCCTGTGTCCTAATTCCGGAAAGTAAGCAACAACTTGCTGAGCCGTCCTTTTTGCTTCATACATAGCCAAATCAGCTTGTATCAGCAGCTCATGCTGGTGTTGGCTATTATCTGGAAACCGACTCACACCAATACTCAGCATGACCGTTATTTTTTGCTCCCTGATTGAAAAAGGTAGACTGATTGCTGTATTAATAGCAGTGACACAATTGACATATTTTTTTTCTGTTCGTGAAAATAAAATAAGCGCGAATTCGTCGCCACCGATTCTATATACCTTAGCAATTCCGGATAAGTGCTGACGCAAGCTTTGAGAGAGTAAACTTAATAGCTCATCACCGTATTGATGGCCGAACCTGTCATTTACCTGCTTAAATCCATTCAAATCTATGAAAAATAGCGTAAATGAATTATTGAGACTGATTTGCTTTTTAAGAATGCGGAAAAACTTATTTCTATTTGGTAGGCGAGTGAGGACATCATGCTCAGCTAAAAAACGTTGCTGTGCGCTTACTCTTTCTATTTTAATAATACTGCTTAAACTTAATCGAGTAACTAGTACAACAAAACCACTGCCACCAAATAAGATCAATGACACACTAGAAGCAACAAAGGTATCCACACCCTGAGTAAAGAAATAATAAATCACCCACCAATAAGCCATTATAAAAAATATAATTAACAGCAATAGTAAGCCCCACTGCGAGCTATTTGTCTTTTTATAAATCAAAAAGGTAGGCTTTAAACTCACACCTAAAAGAAAAGTACCTGCTAAAATTATGAAAATAAAAAAATTATTCACATTTACGCTTCTATAGTCAGGTTGCGTGCAATTTAAAGATGATTAATGAACTCGTAAATTTCCGAACGCTTTAAAATGCAAACAAGTGGCAAAAGTTAGCAAAAAAGCTTTGTATGCTCGGGTATGAGAAGGTCAATTTTTTGTGTCTATAATAAAATGCACGAAGTGATTCGTGCATTTATAAAATTGAAGTTCAGACTAAAGCTTTCTTACCGATAACTTTAATCTAGTTCAATTGTCCACTTATTGCGTATTTTAAAAGCTGATTTTTTAAAAAGCCTGAGTCATTCGCCATTTTTAAAAATTGGCTACGTGCCCATTTTAATGGCGCAACTTGATTTGAAAAACCAAAGTAGCACGCGTCCATCATGCTCATCATGAGTAAATTTGCCTTTCTACGTGTTTGCTCATAATGCTTTAATTGTATTTTAGCTCCAACATCATTGCAGTTGTGCAGGATTTTTGCCAAGGCAACAACATCTTGAAAACCTAAATTAACCCCCTGCCCAGCTAATGGGTTTATGGTATGTGCCGCATCACCCACTAAAACAATTCGCCCGTGCGAATAGCTATTTGCATGTTGACGCGCTAACGGAAAAACAGCGTGGTCAATCACGTCAAAATCCCCAGCTAAAGGTGGAAAATGTTTAAGGATTTGTTGCTTTAGTTCGACCGCTGAAAGTTGTTGCCATTGTTTGAGTTGCTTTGCATCGTGGTAACAAATTAAATTAGCGTAAGGTGCTTGCATGGGTAAAAATGCGACGGGGCCAGAGGGTTTAAATTGCTGCCATGTTTTAACTTGCTGGGGGGCATCTAACTTTATTAAAACCCCCATACAATGCTGCCCATACTGCCAACCTGTTACACCTATACCTGCTTTTTTACGTAGTAATGATTGCCCGCCATCGGCTGCAACCACTAAATCAGCACTAAATTGCTGCTCGCCATAATGTAACGTGACGTACTGATCCGTTTCTTCAATTTTTGACAGCGGCTGGGTTATTTCAATCACCTCAATATTATGCTCAGCAAACTGTTGCCAAATGCTTGCTTGAATTAAATTATTTTCAATCAAATGACCTAAATGCGTGGTATTGATATCGTGACAATCAAACAATAAGTTATCGCCTGAACGCTCAAATGCTTCTAATTGTTGGTAAGCGGCATGACGATGCGCTTTTAAAATAGGCATTGCGCCTAATTCATCTAATAAATGTTCTGAAAAGCGATTGATTGCAGAAACACGAATATCAACCTTTGCACTTGCTAAAACAGCAACAGGGTTTATTACACGGTGCTCAATTACTTTAACCTGACACCCTTGTTTAGCAAGCTTAACAGCCGTGGCAGCACCAACCATGCCGCCGCCGACAACAATAACCTTATTTTTCATCATTTTTAAATCGCTAATTTGGCTATTTTCAGTACGTTTGATTGTATCGTATTTCTATTTACAAGTGCCAATGTGTTTACTGTTAATACATCGCAAATAAGGCTTTGTTTGATTTCAAATCACAAAGATAAAAACTATACTTGGATCTGGGCGGGTATCCAGATAAAATACGCGTCCTTTAAGTTCGCGAACAGTAAAATTTCGCATCACTTAATCCTGTTTCTAGCACATTTTTGTGCCACTACCGAATTGAAAACGAGGCTATATTTCAATGAGTAAAAAGCTGCATATTAAAACCTGGGGTTGTCAGATGAATGAATACGACTCTCAGAAAATGGCTGATCTTCTCGATGCAACTAACGGTTACCAGTTAACCGATGAAGCTAAAGACGCAGATGTAATCTTACTCAATACCTGTTCAATTCGCGAAAAAGCACAGGAAAAAGTATTTCATCAGCTTGGCCGCTGGAAATTATTAAAAGATGATAAACCTGATCTTATTATCGGCGTTGGTGGCTGTGTTGCATCGCAAGAAGGTGATTCAATTCGCCAACGTGCGCCATTTGTCGACGTTATTTTTGGCCCGCAAACTCTGCACCGCTTACCTGAAATGATCAAACAAGTGCAAGGTAACAAAGGCAGCTCAGTGGTTGATATTTCATTTCCAGAAATTGAGAAGTTTGACCGTTTACCAGAGCCAAAAGCGGATGGCCCGTCAGCGTTTGTATCTATCATGGAAGGCTGCTCTAAATACTGTACCTTTTGCGTAGTACCTTATACTCGTGGCGAAGAAGTAAGCCGCCCGCTTGATGATGTATTATTAGAAATCGCCCAATTAGCAGAACAAAACGTACGTGAAGTAAACTTACTGGGTCAAAACGTAAATGCATATCGCGGTGAAACTCACGATGGCGAAATTTGTTACTTCTCTGATTTAATTCGTTATGTTGCAGCGATTGATGGTATTGACCGTATTCGTTACACCACATCGCACCCGGTAGAATTTACACCAGATATCATTGAAGTTTATGCCGATGTACCTGAACTTGTCGATCACTTACATTTACCAGTACAAAGTGGCTCGGATCGTATTCTTAATCTAATGAAGCGTGGACATACCGCGCTTGAGTACAAATCGACAATTCGTAAATTACGTAAAATTCGTCCTAATTTAAGTATGTCATCTGACTTTATCATTGGGTTCCCTGGTGAAAGCAAAATGGATTTTGAAGCGACAATGAACCTTATCAACGATATTGGTTTTGATATGAGCTTTAGCTTTATCTACAGTGCGCGCCCAGGTACACCTGCCGCGGACTTGCCTGATGATGTATCTGAGCAAGAGAAAAAAGAACGTTTATACTTGTTACAAAACCGTATTACTCAAATGGCGCAGCAAATTAGCCGTCAAATGTTTGATACCGAACAACGTATTTTAGTGGAAGGCCCATCAAAGAAAAACCCGATGGAATTGCGTGGACGTACTGAAAATAACCGCGTTGTTAACTTTGTTGGCCCACACACGGTGATCGGCCAGTTCGTTGATGTACGTATCACAGAGGCGCTGCCTAACTCTTTACGTGGTGACCTAATTCGAACAGAATCAGAAATGAACTTGCGCCGCGATGTTGCACCTGCTGATATTTTAAGCAAAGCTGCACAACCTGAACCGCAAGTAACACCTGACGAATTAGGTGTCGCAACTTTCGTTCCTTAGGCGATATTGACGTGCCAGCCTCGCTGGCACATTAAAATAGGAAGCAATTTTGAGTAATCAATTAAAAAAATTAGAGATTTATTTAGAACCCTCCGACAACAAGCGTCTTTGTGCTTTATGTGGCCCGTTTGACGAAAATATCAAACATATTGAGCGCCGTTTAGGTGTTGAAATTACTCACCGCGACAACTACTTTAAAATCACAGGTAAAACAACCAGTGCCTTTGCAGCCATGGAAATCGTTAAAGATTTGTATGTCGATACCCAGCCTGTGCGCGGTGTTATTACTGACATTGAAGCTAACGCAGTACATCTAGCAATTAGTGAATCAAAAGCATTAGAGCAAGACGAGTTAAGTGAATATGGCAAAGAAGTTGTCATCAAAACGCGTCGTGGCGTTATAAAACCACGCAATGATAACCAAGGTCATTACGTCTCAAATATTTTTCGTCACGATATCACTTTTGGTATTGGTCCGGCAGGAACGGGGAAAACCTATTTAGCCGTAGCCGCCGCCGTTGATGCCTTAGAACGTCAAGAAATTCGCCGTATTTTACTAACCCGCCCTGCTGTTGAAGCAGGTGAGAGATTGGGGTTTTTACCGGGTGATTTAAGTCAAAAAATAGACCCATACCTGCGCCCGCTTTACGATGCACTATTTGAAATGCTTGGTTTTGAAAAAGTAGAAAAACTACTTGAGCAAAACATCATTGAAGTTGCACCACTGGCTTTTATGCGCGGTCGTACACTTAACGATGCCTTTATTATTTTAGACGAGAGCCAAAATACCACGGTTGAACAAATGAAAATGTTCTTAACTCGTATTGGCTTTAATTCAAAGGCAGTGATCACCGGCGATATCACTCAAGTAGATTTACCTCGTGGGGCACGTTCAGGACTTCGCCACGCCATTGAAGTACTTAGCGATGTAGAAGAAATAAGCTTTAACTTTTTCCAGTCCCATGATGTAGTTCGCCATCCTGTTGTTGCGCGCATAGTTGAAGCGTATGAGCGTAATGATGAAGCGGATCGCCTAAAGCGTGCAGAAAAACAGCGCGCCAAAGATTTGCTAGCAAATAAAGAGCAAGATCAACTTGCTACTAAAGAGTAATGCCGTGAACACTGAACTTGATTTACAAATAGCCTGTGAGTTTGACAACTTGCCTACCCTTGAGCAATTTGCGCTATGGGCGAATAAAGCATTAAGCCAATACCGTGATGAATCAGAACTAAGCATTGTTATTGCTGATGAAGCACAAAGCCAGCAACTCAATAATGACTACCGTGGTAAAGATAAACCAACCAATGTGTTGTCGTTTGAATTTGAAGCACCACCTGGCATAGATATACCTTTAGTCGGTGATTTAATTATTTGCCCAGCCATCGTATTGGCTGAAGCAATTGAGCAAGAAAAGACATTTCATGACCATTTTGCCCATATGGTGATCCACGGATGCTTGCATTTACTTGGATTTGACCATATAAAGGATGAAGATGCGAATGAGATGGAAAGCATAGAAAAGCAATTACTAGCTGATCTAGGCATAGCAGACCCATATCGGGACGATATTTAAATTTACGGAGCAAATAGACGCAATGAGCGACGATAACTCGCAGACTAGCCAGGGTTCTTCTGGCAAGACCTGGTTGGGTAAAATTACCCAAATGTTGCAAGGGGAACCCCAGAATAGAGAAGAGCTGGTTGAGGTAATTGCCGACGCGCAAGAACGGGATGTAATTGATCCTGAAACCAAAGAGATGATTGAAGGTGTGCTTGGCGTGTCTGAGCTTAAAGTGCGAGACATCATGATCCCGCGCTCACAAATGATCACCCTTGAAGTTGACGCTCCACTGGAAGAACTAATTCCAATGATGGTCCACTCAACACATTCACGCTTTCCGGTGGTATGTGAAGATAAAGATCATATAGAAGGTATTTTACTAGCAAAAGATTTACTGCCGTTAATTTTAAATAAAGATGATCAACTGCCATCACTGCGCGATTATTTACGCCCAGCGGTAGTTGTACCTGAAAGTAAACGTGTTGATACATTGCTTAATGAATTTCGCCAACAACGCTATCATATGGCACTTGTTATTGATGAATATGGCGGTGTATCCGGTTTAGTTACCATTGAAGATATTCTTGAACTCATCGTTGGTGAGATTGAAGATGAACATGATGAAGAAGAAGAGCAACAAGATATTCGTCAAGTTGCAAAACATGTGTTTATTGTTCAAGCGCTAACACCCGTTGATGACTTTAATGAAAAATTTAAAAGTGGCTATAGCAGTCAAGACGCCGACACAATAGGTGGTACAGTGCTACATGCCTTTGGTCATATGCCTGGACGCGGCGAAACCATTTTAATCGATGGTCTACAATTTAAAGTCACTAATGCAGATAGCCGACGCTTACTGCAATTACAAGTGACCGTACCAAAGGCTGATGACAGCGATAGTGAAGACAATACTGACTAATTGCCTAAACTTAGCAAAAGATAAAAAAGCATGGCTCGCATTATTTGCGGGCCTCTTTTTAACGCTAAGCTATGCTCCTTTTGAGATTTGGCCCCTCACCTTTGCCTGCATAGCAGTAGCAATCCATAGTACACATACATCAAAAAACCAATATGGTAAATTAGCCAGCAAACATGCCGCTAAATATGGGTTTATATTCGGCCTTGGCTGGTTTGGTGCAGGAATAAGCTGGGTGCATGTATCTATCGCCACCTTTGGCGGAATGCCATTAGTAGCCTCATTGCTATTGATGGTGCTGTTATGCGCTTATTTAGCTATCTATCCGGCACTTGCCTTTGCGCTCTCTGCACGCTTTGCCAGTGGGCCTAATAGCTACGGTTTATTACTTATTAGCACCTTTGCTATAACTGAGTACCTACGTGGTGTAGTACTTACAGGTTTTCCTTGGTTAAGTTTTGGCTATACCCAAACCGACAGCCCACTTAATTATTTAGCCCCTATAGTTGGTGAGTTTGGCTTAACATTAATATGTATAACCATTGGTTTTTCGCTGTATCGCTTAATCTTTGATAAAGAAATAAAAACCACGTTGATCAGCACTGCGATCATTGGACTTATCAGCGTTATAGGTGTTGTAGGGCATGATAATAAATACAGTGATAAAACGATTAACACACTGCTCGTACAAGGTAATATCAAACAAAACCTACGTTTTGAACCCAGTGAATTTTGGGCCACCATGAGCAAATATCAAGACATGACTCGGCCAAATTGGAATACTGATTTAATCGTTTGGCCAGAGGCCGCAGTCCCCGAAATAGAAGCCCTCGCTGATAGTTTTTTAGCGGGTCTTGATAGTGCTGCATCCTTTAATAATACAGCGCTCATAACGGGTATTGTTGACTATCAGCGCCATACTCGCGCTATTTTCAATACTCTTATAGTACTTGGTAATAAAGAGCGTGATGATGAGCATGGCCATTATCAATACCTAGGCAATAACCGCTATCAAAAGCATCAATTACTCCCTATTGGTGAATTCGTACCGTTTGAAGAGATATTGCGCCCTATCGCACCATTATTTGATTTACCCATGTCATCATTCACTCGCGGCGATGAAGTGCAAAATAACCTACGTGCTAACGGTTTAAATATCCTGCCAGCCATTTGCTACGAGATAGCCTTTGCCAATTTAGTCCGAGGTAATTATCGCAATGACTCTGATATTTTATTTACCGTCAGCAATGATGCATGGTTTGGTGCCTCACACGGACCCCACCAGCATATGCAAATAGCACGAATGCGTGCCCTTGAGTTACAACGCCCACTTATTCGTGTTACTAACAACGGTATCAGCGGCGTGTACGATCCTATTAGTAACACTCAATTAAACATGCCACAGTTTAAAGCTGACGTACTTAAAGCTGAAATTAAATTAATCGAAGGCGACAGTATTTATAGTCAATATGGTAATTTGCCAGTGTGGATTGCAGTGGTATTGATGGGGGTTGGTGGGTGCCTGCTAATGTTCAGTAAAGCCTACTCTGAAACCAAGCCTTCTAACAATTAAAAAATAGCATCACCTAAAGATGATGCTATTAACAATCAAAAGTTTATTATTATTGTTGTGTTTGACCAATTGCATTGCAATACAAAGTACCTGAATACATATCAAAACTAGGGCGTAATCTTACCTCAGTAACATCACTGTACTGTGCTCTTAAGCTGCTCTCTGCACGCGCACATACTTCATTGTGATCTGCAGGAGTGCTTGCAGATGCCTGAACCGACACAGTACGCCACCAACCAGTAGAGGTTGCAGCTATTGAGCTTACAGAGATAAAACCAAGTGCCAATGTCATTACTATAATTTTATTTTTCATTTTCGTTCCTTTGAGTTACACAATATATACATAGCAACAAAATGTTAACTACACGGAGAGTGTACAGGTACAAAAACCTGATGCAATTGAATAAATTTAATACAACCATATTAGTTTTTCACTAGGGCGTGTTGACCTTTGTGGATTGAAATTTGTTCAATCTAGGGGCGATTTATAACTTAAACCATCAAGGCTAGCTTATCGATGAATGGCTTATTTTCTTCATCAATGATCTGAATAATGTCTTTGTGTAAGCGCTTTTTGTGCTCGGCAAAAATAGTGCGCTTTTTATCAAACGTGGCTGCAAACTGCATTGCATCGGCTAATAAGTTTTCTTGGTCAGTTGAGGCTTTCTCAATAACGTGATCAATAGCCAGCTCGGCTCCAGATACTCGGCGCCCTGTTAGCTTCATTTCGTTAAAACGATAATAAGGTATCGCTTTTTTTACAAAAGCTATCATCCCCGGTAAAAATGGAATAGATAAATCCACTTCAGGGAAACAAAAGAACCCACGATCGCCGCGCATAAATCTAAAATCACAGGCGCAAGCTAAAATTGCACCGTTACCAAAAGCATGGCCATTAATAGCAGCAATCACTGGCATTGGGAAAAGTAGTAACGTTTTAAATACATCGTCCATATCGTACATAAAAGTACGAATTTCATCGGCATTTTTTGCCTTCATTGCAGGTAATAGCCAGTCAGTGTCAATACCTAAGCTCCAGCACTTTTCATCGTTTGAAGTGATCACGAGCGCTTTGTGGTTTTGATTTTCAACAACCTTTGCAAGCATCTGTTTGAGTTGCTGCGCAAATTGTGGGTTCTGACGATTTTCACCATTTGTTAAAGTTAAAATCGCAATATTATTGTGAGTCGTTAAAGTTATGATACTCATAAAGTGCCTTTTCAATTTTATAGTTATTTTTAAATACGTTTATCCATATTTGCAAGTATGCTTCACTTTGTTTCTTGTGTAGTTAAATACCACCGATTATTTGGAGTAACACAGCTTCCCCCCCCATAATTTGTTTAATTTCATTTACATTGTGTCACATATTCAAGTTTTATATATTTTAGTCTTGTTCCAGATTAGGTATTATTTACACATAAATAATACCTAATAAAAGTTATGAAAAAATTAGCGACCGCATTGATCTTACCTCTGTTCTTATCTTCTTGCGCTAATTCGCCTGAAAGTGATCTAGTCAAGTTAAATAACCGTACTGCATGCTGCTCGGACTTAAAATCGATTAAATTTGTAGCCCAACAACCAAAGCAGCTTACTTACTTTGATTTAGAAAAACAGCCAGTCAGGCTTTTTAACGAGGCTAAAAGCCCATTCATTGCGATTGAAAAACCACACAATAGTCGCTTTGCTCAAGTTTTTAGTCACGCCAATGGTGCTTTTATTCAAACTGCAACACTGGTTTATCCACAGTTACTGATTTTAGATAAATCAAAGCAGGTTATTAAACTCCTTAAACCTTATGAAGCATGGGAATATGGCTTACCAACAACCTTAGACTTGGATGGTAATCTATATTACAAAACACAATTTACTCTACCAGAGGAAGCCAAATACTTAATTTTTTATACTGATAGCAGCTTGAATAATAAAAAAGCCACAATCAATTGGCGCTCACAAGTCGGAGGAAGTGAATACAGGCACCTTACCCTCACTTCGTTCGCTAAAATTGGTATCAAGTTATTTTAATTTTACACTCATTTTTCAGGAATTATTATGAGATATATTTTTACTATTATTATCCTTATCACATTAAGTGGCTGTAACTCTTCACCTAATTACATGAATACGGCACAATTAAAATCAAACCATCAGGTACTCGGATTTGGCGGTTTTTATGTTGAAGAAGATCTCACTTACTTTGAACAACAATTAGAAAGTCATTATAAGACACCTATAAAAAAAGCACTTGAAGAGCGTGGGTTTAAAGTAGTAGATGCCAGCGAAGTTTATACTGTATTTCATCAATTATTAGACAACGCTGACAACTTATATGACCCGCTTACTGGTCAAGAAAATGAAAACCTACGTAATGAACTCTGGAAAAAAGCCCTTTTCACAACAAAAACTAAGCTAGGTATAAATGCATTTGTATTTGCAGGTGTTGATACCGTACGCGCACATTTTACTAACAGTATTTTATTAGGCCACGTAGCCAAATGGTATGGCCAAGAAGAGTCTTACCTTGAAGGTGGTGCCGATGGTGGTGATATATTTGTATCACTATTTCAAAACGAACAAGGTTATGTGCCAGGCAGCAGAGTGTATATCCGCATTCGAGATGAGTATGACACACTTTTAACTATGGGCTCTGGAGGCATTGAGTTAGTAGCGCAATTTAATAGCGATGAAGAAATTATTGTTAAAGATGCCGACAAATTATTTAAAGACCCTGCAAAATTGGATAGCGCGTTACAATTCGCATTAGAGACAATTGACACTTGGAAGACGAAAAAATGATTAAACACATTTTTATCATCATCGCTTTGCTAAATTTAGTCGGTTGCAAACTAGTTCAATACAATAGCGACCCCAAAGTGACAGCGAATACAATTACATTCGCCAAGCCCGCAACCCATAGCAATCTAGCCTATATATGGTTACCAACAGCAAATATCGGTAACAAAGTACTCTACCGAGAAGCATTTGATAATAACGTTGCCAATTTCTCAAAAAAACATACATTGACCAACTTAAACCCTCAAGCACAAACAGTGTTTAATGACTTTATTATTGAGCAAGGCGGCGCTTTTGATACCAACACAGGTAAGCTCAACGCTGAGTTAATACAAACAGCAATGCAGCACACGTTTAATAACATTACAGCGGCATACCCAAGCGTTGACACTCTGTTAGTTATTCATCCAAAAGAAATCTCTATCAAAGTGGTTGATGGCACTGCTAATTGGCATGGGGTTGAACAACATATCGCGACTATAAAATCAGTTGAATTCAGGTCTGTTATAAGCCTTGCCATACAATATTATGTTCCAGATAGTAAAACTTACAATCTCGAGATTGGCTTAGATCTGCATACGCCAGATTTATCCGACAATAGTAAATATGAGCAAGTCCTCACACATATTTTAGAACCTATCGTTATTTTAAATACAGCAACAAAATAGCTAACCTGAACTCGGGTTAAGATATTTACTAACGTATTGATTTAACATTATAAAAACTTACTCAACTCTCCTGTCGGTGATTTTCAGGGATAACAAGGCGAATTTACGCGCCAAAGCTTGTCTATTGCAAGTAAATTCAACGTAGTTAGCGTTGCAAATAGCCACTGGAAATAGGTTTATTATTCCGGGTTTGGGTTAGCTAATAACCTGCGAGTAAGCTAAATAGTTAGCTCACTCGCAGGTGCTTATTAGCAACTACATATCAAATTTATACCTAAGGATACCTATGCTAAATAAAGTCGCGGTTGTTGTAGGTGCAACGGGGTTAGTTGGCCATCATTTAGTTGAGCAATTAACCGCTGCAAGTCACATAGAAAAAGTGATAACGCTAACGCGTCGCCCGGTTACTTATAACAATGACAAAGTAGTTAACTGCGTGGTTGATTTTAATAATTTAACGCAACATGCAGACCTACTCAAAGCAGATGTATTATTTTCATGTTTAGGCACAACAAAAAATGCTGCAGGCTCTATTGGTGCACAACGTAAGGTGGATTTTGATTACCAATTACAAATAGCAAAGCTGGCAGCAAATATGGATGTTAAGCATTATGTATTAGTGTCATCAAGCGGAGCAAATGCTCACAGTAATAGCGCCTATTTAAAAATGAAAGGCGAGCTTGAAGATGCAGTAAAAACGCTGACTTTTAAGCGTATTAGTATTATTCAACCTTCGTTGTTATTAGGGAACCGTGACAACGACTTTCGCATTGGTGAAAAGCTAGGCAGCGTGCTTTTACCTATATTATGCATGCTACCGGGGCTTAAAAAGTTTAAGCCAATTGCAGGCCAACAAGTCGCAAAAAAGATGAGTAATATCAGCAAACAATCCGGTGATGGTGTTGAATATTTTAAATTAGATGAGCTGTTTAAACGTTAGCAGATATTTATACGTCCTTTTCGCCATAAAAAGCGTTCTACAATATTTAATATCAGTTCCTCTAAGCTTGAGTTTAATTCGCACTTGTATTGTAAAACCTCATATTTGCTTGGCATAAAGCCCCGCCTACAGTAAATTTAAACACGCCCTACCGTAAAAACATAAAAAAGCCAGCAAATGCTGGCTCAATTATTAATGCCTATTAACCTTACGACTTGCCAAACTCAGTTGGTGCCGGTGGCACAACAAGTGGCTTTTTCGGGTTCGCTTTAAGCTCTTTTAATAGCTCTTGAACGGCGCGCTCAATCGATGGATCTTGGCCTGCCTGAATAAGCTCTGGACGATCAATCACTTCGATATCAGGGCTGACACCTTCATCTTCGATTATCCAGTTTCCGTCGTTATCAAGTATTCTAAAGGTCGCTGCAATTACAGAGCCACCATCAACAAGACTTGGATTACCTGAAATACCAATTAAGCCACCCCACGTACGTGTACCAATCAATTTACCTAAGCCAGCTTGGCGGAAGTAATACGGTAGCGCATCACCACCTGAGCTTGAGTAGCCATTGATCAACATCGCTTTTGGACCATCGTGAGCAAATTGTGGTGTTTTAGTTGGCTCAACACCACGGCGCTTCCAATAGTTTAGCGGTTTACGCGCCAGCCAAGTGATCATGTGCTCTGGAATAAATCCGCCACCGTTATAACGATCATCGATGATCATTGCATCTTTGGTTGTTTGCGGTAAAAAGTTTTTAAATAACGAACGATTTCCCTCGTAATGCGTGTTTGGCAAGTGTACATAGCCAATACGCCCATTTGAGAGTTTATTAACGTAATCAGCACGTGATTGCGCCCATTGTAAATAACGCAGGTCTGTTTCGCTTGCGATTGGTTCTACGGTTACTTTCCAGCTTTTTTTCAAACTTGGTGACTTACTAAGCAATAACTCAACCGGTTTGCCTTGCGTGTTTTCGAGTAATTCATAAAAGTTGACAACATCTTTTACTGAACGACCATTCACCTCAACAATATAGTCACCAACGCTTGCGTTAATACCTGTTTCGTTAAGTGGTGAACGGAAGTTTTCGTGCCAGTTTTCACCTTTAAAAATGTTTTCTATTTTTACAAAACCCGATTTATGCGCACTAATTTCAGCACCTAATAAACCATGTTGTAAACGTGTTGCTCTTGGCATATCCCCAGAGTTTACATAGATATGACCAGAGTTAATTTCACCAGCTATTTCACTTAATACGTGATCAAGGTCTGCACGGTGTGCAACGGCATCTGCCATTGGTTGATAGCGTTTTAAAATTGCGTCCCAATCTTGGCCATGATGATTTTCATCATAGAACCAATCGCGCAAAGTACGCCAACCTTCACGGTACATTTGCGCCCATTCTGTTTGTGGATCAATTTTAAGTACCATGTCTTGCAGGTTTAATGCGGTGGCTTTTAAGTCTTGCTTAGGCGCTGGTTTTATAACACTAAAACTATCACCTGCTCGCGCAATAATATGCTCTGCGTTGGCTGATATTTTATAACTATTAACACCCGCTGCAACGCTCGCTATTTCACCATCAACCGCAATCGGGATTAATTTAAGCTCACCGGATGAAAGTGTTAGTACGCCTTCTTTAACACCGGTTAGTGCGCGGTAATTGCCAGCAGGCGCATTTAGTGCAACAACACGGTCCATAAAGCCGTCACTTTCAATGTGATTGCTTGGCGTGTTTGCTGATTTTTCATCGTCTTTATCCGCTTTAGGATCAACGATGCTTGTTTCATCAGTAAGTGGGGCATTAAGTGGCTTAATGTTACTGTTTACCGCAACCGAATAAAGGCGCGTTGCGTTGTTAAACATGTAATCAAATTCGTAGCTACTAAAGGTTAAATTAAAGTCTCGCTCTGAGGTAAAATATAGCTGTTGTCCATCAGGCGAAAACGCCGGATTTGTTTCACTGCTCATATCGTCTGTTAGGCGAGTAACTCGCTTACCTTTAATATTGTAATGCCACAGCGACGCATAGCGGTTTTCATTATTTTTAACAAAAACAATGTCTTTACTATTAGGTGACCAAATATACGTGGTTAAGCTATCTTCTTCATATTTTGCGGTATCAATTTTGTGCTGTTTACCCGTTTTGATATCAAGCCACCAAAGCGTATGATTTTGATCAGCAAACAATAGCTTTTTATTATCTGGCGACCAAATAGGGTCAAAACGCCAAATACTGCCATTACTGGTAAGTTGCTTAACCTTATTGTTGTTGGCTCTGTCTTGTATGTAAATTTCATACTCGCCGCTTTCATCACTCATATATGCAATGTAACGGCCATTTGGTGACCAAGATGCCGCTATTTCACGTCCTTTAGGCGTATGGCTTAAATTACGTGTTGGGCCATTTTTAACTGGCACAGAGAATAATTCGCCACGCGCACTAAACACTACACGCTTACCATCATGAGATACATCCATTGAATCAATGAAATCGCTGACATTTTTGCTGTAAGGCATGGCATATTCACGACTGCCTTGTACATTGATGGTCAGTTTTTCTTCGCGCTGGGTTGCATCATCAAAGCGATACAAGTAACCGCCATTTTCATACACTATGGCGTCAGGCCCAGCTGATGGCCAAAGTACGTCAAAATCTTTGTGATGGGTGACTTTTACTGGCTTTTTACCGTCTTGATGCTTGTACAAGTTTAACGTGTACTCTCGATCCGACACATAATAAATGTTGTCGTTCACCCATGTAGGTTGTTGATCGGTTGCCCTGTCAGTGGTCAATTGCGTTGATTTATTATTTTCTAAATCGTATACCCATACATCTTGAGCACGCCCGCCACGCGAACGTTTCCACGTACGAAATTCACGATCAATTGGGGTATATACATACTGTTTTCCATCTGGCGATAACATACCACCGCCAGTTTCAGGAATTGCTAATGGTTGTTCTAAGCCTCCCTCAGCGGGTACCATATATGGGCGACCCACACGTTTGCCATGCGGTGTACGATTCGCTCTAAATACGATATGTTTACCATCGGGTGTCCAATCAAGTACACGGTAGTCAAACCCACCTCGAGGTGGCATAACACCTACGTCGTTATAGTAAGTCAGCTGCTTTAGTTCGCTGCCATCGCGGTTCATAACATACACTTGGCGGCTGCCATTGTATTGCGCCGAAAAAGCAATTTTTGCTCCATCAGGAGAAAATTTAGGAAAGGTTTCAAAACCAATATGATCAGTTAAACGCGTGCTTTTTCCGGTTTTTGTATTGGCGATATAAATATCACCGGCATAAACAAACGTCACTGACTCTTTATGAATATCAGGGAAACGTAATAAACGCGTATCTTGTGTGTCATAAGCAAAAGCCATTGGCGATATTGCTGGTGCAACTGCGACGGCTACTGCTGTTAATAAAGTGCGTAATTTCAACTTTACTATCCTTATGCTGTTATTTTATATCATCATAACAACATAAATACGGATTGCAGCTTTGTTCGAAAAATTACTGTAACAGAGTGTAAATAATAATCACGCACTTTAATTTATCATACTGTAATTATTATATTTTCCCGACTTTAGGAAGTTGCTTTTTATTCGTTATTTTAAACGTTGTTAAATCAACTAGCATTGAAAACACGTCACTATTATCTATAAATAGTACAAATAAATTGCCATCTTCATTTACATCATACTCAAGGACACTATCGTAGCCTGTAATAATCTCGTTATAGTCACTCCCATCCGTTTTACTTAATGCAAAAGTGCTTTTGTCATCGCTGTTTAAAAGGCCATCGTTATTTGTGTCGTTTTTAATAACATCATAGGCAATACCAGCCGCACTTGATTGCGAGTCAAATTCAGATAAATAAAGTGGCTGGATATCAAGAATCAATTGATCTGTCGTACTAAAAAGCCAATTTGAATGGTTTGTTTTGCCATTTATAAACATCACATTTTTTGAGCGTGTTGCATTGTATTTATAATAAGAAGAACCATTAAAATTTTCTGTAACCTGGCCAAACTCACGTTCTGTTTCCGCTTCAATCGTTAACTTTTCAGATTCAAGCTCTATAAAGTAAAAGTCCGTTTTTCCTATTCTTTGCGGGTAGCCCAAGCGCCATTTTTCTTCTTCGTTTTTGTCATCGGCTAAATTTAACGTCGGTGGCTCAATATAATTATCGCTAAATATTGTTTGAGCGAGTTGATATGAGATTAACAAAGTCCCTATTACAATTCCTAACAATAAAATTAACCCATTTAGGTTCCATACCCATTTAAAAAATGTCTCTGATTTCATGTTTTTCCCAACATATTAAAAAATAATTGAACAATTTTAGTAAACATACGTATTGATAGGTTTGTATACCTAAACCACTATACCGCTGAGGCGTACCAATGAAAATACATAATATTGCATCCGTAGTTGCCGTAAGTTTGCTTTTGCCGTCGGGGTTTGTAAGCGCAAATCAAAGTTGGTATATAGTCAATGACTCTGTAATGGGTGGATTATCAACAAGCCAAGTGTATGAAAAAGATGACGCATTAGTTTTTTCAGGTACTGTATCACTTGAAAACAACGGCGGGTTTGCATCGGTTCGCACAGCCATTAACACCAATGAGCAAGCCGCTAACCAAATTTCATTACGCGTTAAAGGTGATGGCCAAACTTACCAACTTAGATTAAGAACAACACAATATTTAGATGGTCCAGCCTATACAACTTCATTTAAAACCACCAAAGATGAATGGCACCTAGTGAACTTTACACCTTCGGATTTTAGCCTAACTTTTCGCGGGCGCATACTTGAGCAAAACCCTAACTTTTACTTTAAAGATATTAGGCAGCTAGGCATCATGATAGCTAAAAAACAACAAGGCGACTTTAAACTCGAAATAAACCAAATAGCCTTTAATAATAGTTAATCACAACAAAATTCTATCCCTGAAAAGTGTGTGGGAGTAATTCTATTAAGTATGGGCTAAAACGTATTACATATCACACTAACAGGCTTTATTAATCACTTGTTAGCGCTTTGTGTAATCACCCACAACCTCCAAAATAGATCTGAGATAACTCGCAGTTTTATCTGCTATTTTCTGTCTAAATATAAATAAAATAAAAAAGGACTGCATATATTTTGTCAGAAAATCCCTGCACGAACTTAAACGTATTAACAGTAAATACGGGGTAATCACTATGTGTACTAGCGGCAGGCAAGACATAGCTGCTATTTTTGAAGCACTTTAATTTATAGAGTGTTTTTGGATCATTGGCCAAAAGTAGCAGCGTAATAGTTGAACTAAAACAAAATAAGGAACATGGCGCTTAAAAGTGTGTTCCTTTTCTTGATTTTAATCTTAAGTCCCTGCTTTAAAATATATTTTAACTTAAAGTTTAATACACTCAGAGCTTCAACCACTTAAGTTATTGATTTACTTTAAATAAAGTAACTTTAGATAAGTAAGGTCAGAGTTTATTTTCTACGGTTTTGTTAAAAACTATCCCGCCATAAGACAATGAATTTACATTTTCAGTCACATCAAAACGAATCACTGTTCCTGAAGTCGGCTCCATTTGAACCCTTATTTGCTCTACTTTATCCATCCCTGTAGATCTAGAGTGCATAACACCCCACGTGACATCAAACCGACCCTCAATGTTCAATTTAACCGTCATTGTGCCAAGCAAACGATGAGTATATTCCCCGACATAATTTTCTTTTGGTAGGCTAAGTAAAAACTCTCTTTTATTTAATTTATTTTGCTGGTTCGCTAACATTGTATCTATTGCGCTTAGTTTACCTTTGAGCGATGCAATTCTTTGCGCTATAGACTCTTTAATGCCTGTCTCTTGTAAAAGTGAGCCATATACGTAATCAGCAATAACACTGGTTAAACGACTACTTAAAAAATCTTCATTATTTAAAATTACAAGGCCAATTTTCTTTTCAGGCATAAATGAAACATGTGCATGGGCTCCTGCAAAGCCACCAAAATGATGTAACATTCTCTGGTTTTTATAATCACCAGTGTACCAGCCCCATGCATAGCCATCGCGCTTAAAATCTAAAAAAGCAGTATCTGTAGTTACTTGCTGAGTATGGGATTTTGCAATTACCTCTGACGGAAAAACGCCTTTACCATCAATATACCCCTGATTTAATTGAGCAATTAAAAACCGCCCTAGATTTTTAGAGGTCGCGTACATCCCCCCAGCAGCATGCATAGTGCTATCTTGCTTTTCTAAATAAAGTGCTTCACTACTTTTGGGGTTAGTTAAAGAATAGGGTTTAGCAATGCGCGATTTATCTTTAATGTGGGAGGATTTAGCACTGGTTGAAAGCATTTTAGCGGGCTCAAAAATTTGATTTTGTAACTTTTCCTGCCAGCTTTGCTTAAAATAACGATCTGCAAAAACACTGTAAATATTGTAACCAACATTTGTATATTTAAACTCACCCACCGCTTCTTTTGATAAGCTTGACTCTTGTATTACCAGCTGTTCAATAGACTGCGCTGTGTGCTCACCGCTAAAAGCCGTAGCTAATACCAATGGTAGATTATTAATTGAAGCCGTATGAGTCAGTAAGTCTTTAGCCACAATATTTTCTCGCCCTGGTAATATTAACTCAGGAAACATCGCCTCTAAGGTAGTGCTCTGTAACGTTGTATTACTCGAAGCATCAAGTAGATGATTAAGTGCTAGAAATGGCTTGGTTACAGATGCAATGTAAAAGCGAGTATCAGCATCAGTTTTTAACCCTTCTTGAATATTACGATAACCCCAATAGCCTTCATATATTATTTTATCTTCATAAACAACAGCAACCGCAGTCCCTGACGGTAATTGTGCTGTTTCTTTAATATTATTTACAAATGAGTTTAAAAACTCACTATCAAATTGATTTTGCTTTGCCTCTATACCAAATGACGATATTAAAATAATAAAACTTAACGCCTGTATTATATAATTCATTTATTTATCTACCTTGATTAGTTTTGTTTATTTCATCATGGATATAAGCCTATTTATAGAATAGATGTAACATCACCTCGCTTTGATGAAAAAAGTTTTGCTAGCTGGCGTGGTGTTATATTAAATTGGTTTTTAAGTGTTCGCGTAAAGTGACTTTGATCTGAAAAACCGCCAAAAGCACTCGCTGAACTAATACTATTTTGGTCACATAAAATAGCCGAAATGCTTTTTTGCAAGGCTAATCGTTGTCGATATTGTGAAATTGACATACCAAAATAGGTTTGAAAAATACGACTCAGGTGTACTCTGTGCACCCCCACACTCACTGCTATTTGCTCGATGCTCATATCACTTTCGTTTAAGGCCTGCTCTGCGAGTTTTAGCCACGTAGGCGGATACCTTAACTTTTTGGCGTAAAGGATGGTGGCGCTAAAAATGCCAAGCACACGCTCTTCATAATCAATGTGTTGTGAACAACTTGGTTGCATCAACATACCGCTCATACCATGCCATTGCGCTGACATTTGACTTAGTTCACTAAAGCGATGATTTAACGCGCCATATTCATCAAAAAAAGCCGATTGCTCCGAGTCAATATTGACTGATAGAAAAAAAGCGCCATAGGGACCAATAACGTTACTGTGCCTATGCGACAACGGTTTATACTCAACAACACCTATTTGGTTTTCTACTTCTGAGGATCTACTTTTTTCTATTGCTTGACCTGATACAAGCGAAGAAAATTGGCTCACTTTATGGCTATGCATAGGCATAAAAACATGAGGAAAATAATACACCAATTTGACTGTTTTAATTACCTCACTGTTGGCAGGAACAACTGTAATAGCACGATGTTCTTCATCTTCGCTAAATTTAAACGTATTCATTATTAATATTCCCATACAAAACTCGAAGCTTGACAAAAACAGCATTATTGGTGCTATTTAAGAGTCAGTAATACGTTATACAATGAGTGGTCATTTATTGGTTCAGAGCCACCAGCATTTTAAATAACTGTTAATAAGAAATGCATGATGCGTTGTGTAAGAGGCTTAAGGTTAAAAGGCTCATACTACCCAACTATAGGTCGATGTCGAGAGCAATAGTATCACCCTTATTACCCGACAAGATCCTAAATAAACGACCAAGTGTACGGAAAAACCATATGATAAATTCAATAAGAAACTCAACGATAAGTTCAAGTATATCAATTTTGGAGTTTTCTGAATCACGCTTTCCACGTTTTTTACTTGACCAAATTGTATAGGCGAATAGATAAAAAAGAAAACCTGCAAGTATGTATTTCCAGTCGAACTGAACGAGAAACATATCCATAATTAATAATGTCATGCTATGAATCCCAAAGTAGCCAAAGTTATTCTTAAAAACCATATATATTTAGTCCTATAAGAGGTCAATAAACTGGACAGCCACTTTAATTGAGTAAATAAAGCTGTGCTACCAAACATTAGGATGGGTGTTATTTTTGTTATTTGTTATCCCATCTTTGTTATCATCTTTTATCTTCATCTATAAAGGTCAACACGCCCTAATACTTTCAGTAAAGTTTAATTGTAAAAGGAATATTCTGAGGTCAATTAACCTTGCTATTTTTGGAACGTTGCAATAAATTACTACAAAAATCACACTAAATTTAAAATAATGATGAAAAAACGACTTTCTATACTGCCTATTTTTTTACTAACTGGCTGTAGCTTCACACCTACAATAAATAATAATGACCTTGTACTGATTGATATCACTGATCCCCTTTCAACGACAAGTAAAGTGTCTAGTCAATACCCTGATGAAATAGCCGGTGAAGGGTTAACCCAATTATTTGATGATTCAAAAAGTAGTAAATACCTATCAAAACAAAGTAGCACTTGGGTTCAGTTTGATTATGGCGCGCCTATCTCAGTAAAAAAATACCGATTAACCTCAGCGCAAGATGCACCAATGCGCGACCCAAGCAATTGGACGCTACGTGGCTCAAATAATCAGACTGACTGGCAAACACTGCAAACAATCAGTGACTTTAAATTTGCACAGAGGGGTTTTACCGCAGAATTTGAGCTTGATAATGAAAGTAGCTATCAGTTTTACCGCCTTGAAATGACCCAACGCGGTAAAACACAATGGGGAGACAATTATCTTCAGTTGGCGGACTTACAGCTTTTAGCCCCTACCAAGTTACCTGTTGTTGACTTTCTGGTATCAAAACAGATTGTAAAACCAAATGAAAATGTACAACTACAAAGCAATACGCTTAACAAACCAACCAGTTATGTATGGCGCGCTAATAAAACCATACTCGCTAAAAACGCACCATCCCCAACAGTGAGTTTTGCTGAACCTGGCAGTTATAATTTATCTTTAAAAGCGATTAATAATTATGGTTCAGACACCTTAACCAAATATAATGCAATTAAAGTACTCGATAAAAGTAAGCCATGGCAAGGGTTTAAAACTCCAACTGTAAAGTTGAATTTTATTGATAAAAAATCACCGGGTTATCATCGTCTAATTGCACTATTTCCTGATTTATCCCAAACAATTGATGATGTTACACATCAATTAGTTAAAGAATTATATAAAAATTTTGCAGAAGTACCAGAGTTTCGCCAAGTAGAATTTAAATTAGAGTGGATGGATACATTAGCGTATCGCAGCGGTGATGAAACCAATATGGTTATCGCCTTTAGCTCAAAATATATTACTGAAAAACTCAAAGATCAACCCGATGAAGTCGTCAAATATGAGTTGCTCGGTGTGCTTTGGCATGAGCTTACCCATGGTTACCAGCTGTTTCCTGCAAACACCAGTTATGCATCTGACGACACTCACGCCTTTATTGAAGGCATGGCCGACTTGATCAGAATTGAAGCTGGCTATCATAAAACACGCTCACCTAAAACCTCACAAACATGGCTTGGTGGTTATACTAATACAGGGTTTTTCTTAAAGTGGTTATCTGACAACAAAGTGGATGATTTTGCATACCGATTTAATCAAACTGCAAAAAATATTGAACCGTGGTCGTTTCAAACTGCCATAGAATCACTCACTGACGAGCCTCTTTCTTCACTTTGGGAACAATACCAGCAGAGCCTAATCACTGCTCAATAAACTAAATAATAAAAAGCATATAGCCAATTATATGCTTTTTACTAATAAATATGCATATCCCCACCCTCTTTGTTCGCCAAGTAGCCCTCCAACCCCCTCTAAATTACTGCCTCAAAGTTACCTGCCCTTACATTTTAAATTGACCTTAAAATAGAAAGCTTTGTGAACTAAATGTAATTTTTGTTTGACATTGTTTATTTTCTAGCTGATTATTGGATCGTTCCTATTTCTGGGTTTGTTTTTAATAAATAAAATTGATATACGAATAAAATATAAATATTTATTAGCCTGTAGCTATGCAAATTTAGTTTTTTTTAGCTTTAAATTGGAACGTTCTAAACTATATAAATAATAAAATGGGTGGGGATATGAATAAGTTACCAAAAAGATATTTTTTTTCTAAAATCTGCATAGCGCTGTCATGCGCCTTGTCAATTCCGGTTATTGCGGCTGAACAAAATACTGAAAATAACGTCGCAGAGACTGAAATTGAACGTATAGTAACAACTGGTTCGCGTATTAAACGTACCGAACTTGAAGGGGTTGTGAACGTATTTTCGATCACCTCTGATGATATGATCAAAAATGGATTTTCATCTGTTTATGATGCGCTGGCAAATAATACAGCAGCAACGGGCGCTGTTTTAGGTGAAGTTAACACAGGCTCTTATACACCTGGTGCAAAAGAGCTCAACCTACGAGGTTTAGGCCCTGAGTACACTTTGATCCTCGTTAACGGTAAGCGTCTAGCATATTACCCTATGCCTTTTGGCGGCCAAACAAACTTTGTTAACCTAGATATGATACCAACTGCAATGGTTGATCGTATTGATATTCAAACGGGCGGCGCGTCAGCTATTTACGGCTCAGAAGCAATGGGTGGCGTTGTTAATATCATCACCAAAAAAGGAATTGAAGGTCAATATATCGATATTGACGGTGGTGTAGATACGTATGGCTCAAATCGCCGTAAAAGCGTTAGTTTTGTAGGTGGCTATAGCAAAGATGCATGGACCCTTGATTACGCATTAGAATACAAAGATAACGCAGGGCTTTTTTCAAGTGATCGTCCTTATCACGACAGTCTGTGGGATAACCCTGCGCCAAATGGAAACCGCGAATTAAACCGATCTATTACTGTTTACTCGCTTGATACACCAACAATCAATAACTACAGTACACAATATTGCAACACCGAAACTAACCCTCACCCAAAGGCTGTGCAACACTTTATTCAGCGTAATAATTATGGCATGAGCTGTGGCTGGGATGAAACAGGCGACAACCATTTAATAAATAAAAATCAAACATTTAGTGGTTACTTAAATTCAGAATATGAATTAAGTAATGACCTTACCTTATTTGCAAATGGCTTTTATATCAGCCAAGAAAAGAAAGGTAGCCGTGGCACATTATTCTTTAACGATACTGAGTTTTGGGATCCTGATCTAGCAAACAAAGACGGCAGTCAAGGCGCTAGTGTAAAATACATGTGGCGTAAAGTGCTCGACAATGAGTACACCAATGATGGTTATGGTCGTACATTTAAAGACACTTCTTATTCATTTAACTTTGGTGTTATGGGCCAATTTGCTGACTTAGATTACTCACTAGGCTTTTCACGCTCAGAGTATGACTTTTCTGACCGCTATTTGCATAACACCAAAACAGGTCTGTCATCTGTTCTTGGTGCGAAACTCGGCGAAGTTAATAACCTACCAATACACCGCCCAAATTACGGGTTGTGGTTTGGTGAGCTAACCCCTGATTCAGCACTGCAAATTGCTGACTGGGCAACTTACCAAGGTAACTCATTCAATAACACGTTTACTGCGGATATCACAGGCGATTTATTCGAACTTCCAGCTGGGCCAGTGGCGTTTTCAGCCTATATAGAATTTATGAATGAAGGGACAGAAGCAATCCCTGATGAACGAGTTCTAAATAAAGAGTTTGAAGGTCTGACAGGGGTAACAACAAAAGGCGAGCGGGATCGTTATGCCGCGGCAATTGAAGTATTAGTTCCTGTGACTGATACGCTTGATATCGAATCCGCTGTACGTTATGACTATTATGATGATGACTCTAACGTAGGCGGCGCATTTTCCACACAATTAGGTTTAAGCTACCGTCCTGTTGAAGAAGTCGTTTTTAGAACAGCAATGGGCACAACATTCCGTGGGCCTGATTTAGCGGCTGTTTATAAAGGCTTTAGTGGTAACTTTGGCGCAGGCAACGACCGCATCCTTGCAGATGCATGTAAACAATTAGCCAACTCAGACGAAGCACTAGAATATGACGCCAGTGCTCTGGCAACTAGTTGCGCAAACGCAGACCTTCAAAGCAACCCTGATCAACCCAGCTTACAAGTAAACTTTGAAAGTGTATCAACTGGTGATAAAAGCTTAAAAGAAGAAACCGGAAGCACCTTTACTGCGGGTATCGTCTATGAGTTTAACGAATACCTTTCGTTTAATATCGACTACTACGACATTACAATCAAAGACAAAATTCAAGTCCTCAGTGCAGGCTACATTATGTCGATTGACTATGACTGCCAAACAGGCGTATTTGATAGTAACTCTGAGCGCTGTAAAAACATGGCTTCGCGCATTCAACGCTACGACGGCGCAGGCAATGGCACTGACCGACTAGGTAACCCAATCTCTGGCGACCCTTACACACCGCATACAATTACTGAAGGCTATATTAATGCATCTGAACGTCAAGATGCTGGTGTTGATATTGGCGTTAAAGGCCTAGCTGAAACTGACCTTGGCTCGTTCAAGTATCAGTTTAACTTAACTCGCACACTGAAAAAGAAAGAGCGTTTGCGTGCTGGCGATGAGTTACTTGATTTACTTGATGACCAAAACAACATGGATTTTCGCACATTAGCGAATGCGAGCGTTACCTGGGAGCACGATAATACTGCTATTTCTGTATTAGCGAATTACAAAGGCGCCCTGTGGAATAACGCCAATTATGGTGATCGCGTAAAATTGCCCGCATGGACCCGCTACAACCTAACTTTAGGTCAACAGCTAAATGAAGATGCACGCGTTATTTTCACTATTAATAACCTATTTAATGCGATGCCTCCACAAGATGAAACGTTTACAGGCTACCCATTTTATCGCATGGGCGCATACGACACACTTGGGCGCCAATTCTCGCTGCGCTTAACTTACGCCTTTTAAAATACCACAGGTGCTTAATATTAATTAAGCACCTAATAATAATTAAAAATCAGGTAATATCATGAAAAAATTACATTTATCAACAATCGCTTTGTGTGTAACAAGTCTGCTAGTCGGGTGCAATGACGGCTCTGGGTTTGTTTCAACAGCAAAACCAAAAACAGATACCCCTGCGGTTGTAACAGAAACCGCGGTTAGAAACATGAGCACTGATGCAGGCCGTGAAATCTCAGCGATTGATGCAGACTCGCCACCAGCTGAAACAGTTAGCAATTTATTTGATGGTAATAAAGGCACTAAATTTTTAACGTTTTCAAAAAATGCGACCGTCATATTTAAAGCCAGCCAGGCTTATGAGCTCGTGTCGTATAACTTCATTTCAGCAGATGACGAACCCAACAGAGATCCAAAAAACTGGGTACTCAAAGCCTCAAACGATGCTAACGAATGGCTTGAAATTGATAGCCAAGCTAACCAAGTATTTGCTAAACGTGGGCAATTAAATAGTTATGAGATTGAAGGCGAATTAAGTGCTTATCAATATTATAAATTTGAACTCGTTCACGGTGGCACTGATAGCTATGGGAACGATATTTTGCAACTTGCTGAAATTGAGCTTCAAGTAAAAGCAAAAGCCCCGATAGTTAGCTATAACGTCAATGATAAAACGCCAGAAGTTGACCAATTTATCATTTTTAAAGACACCTCTTTAGCTGGCGCTACAAGCTGGGAATGGCAATTTGAAGATGGAACACCAGCAACAAGTACAGCGCTAAGCCCTCTAGTCAAATTTAGTTCGTTAGGGCCTAAAACAGTTACACTCACGGCAAGTAATGATAAAGGCAGCACGACGTTAGTAGATAAAAATGCGATTCGTGTTTGGGACCCTGCTACACCATGGGCTGGCTTTCCAAAACCTGCGGTTAGTTACACTAAAAACTTAGCAGATCACCCTGGGCAACTCGCATTAGAGCGTGTAATGCCTGACTTAACAGACATTATCCATCAAATTTCATTAGGCGTTGCGCAAATTCTTTATACTAACGTAACTGAAATCAATGTATTCGAAACACTGAATTTTGAAACAGGTGAATATGACTTTCCCGCAGCAAAAAGCGGCACAGATAAAAATATGATTTTATATTTTGATCTAAACCACTTAGCTAACCTAGAAAGTAAAGGCGATGAAGCATTACGTCAAGAGATCATGGGTATACTGTGGCACGAATTAACCCATGGCTACAATAACACGCCAGCAAACGGCGAATATAAACCCGGTGCAGAGCTTCACAGCTACCTAGAAGGCTTAGCTAATTATGTGCGTATTAAAGCAGGCTTTTTAGAACATCAACGCCCACAAATTAGCTGGATCGATAGCTGGAATGAAGATGCCTACAATCAAACATCGTTCTTTTTAGAATGGGTGGCGAATACAAATCAAAATACTGATTTTATACGTTTATTTAATGCCTCAGCCAATGAAATTGAAGAATGGAGTTTTGACGCTGCATTTAAATCAATTTTTTCAGCGCAACGCGGTATAGATGTTGTTTTCGCGCAGTATCAGCAGTATTTAAAAAATGACTTAGGGTTAACTCCCTCTTACCCAACACCGGTAGAAGGTTACCGTAACTTTGCACAAGATGCCGGCATGACAGTAACGGGCTACGCCACTGATGTAGGTATTTGGGGAGAAGGGGTTGATAAAACAACGGATAATAACGTTAAAAATAAATATAACGCGATCATTGAAGCGCCGTGGTGGGTAGCAGAGCACGCCCCTACACTACTGCCCATACAAGTCGTCTCCAGTGTTGATGTTGATTTTAGTTTTGAACAAACTCAGCTACTTAACCGCTACAGTATTGCAACGGGTAACGATAACCCACAACGCGATCCAACTAGCTGGCAAGTATTTGGCTCAACCGATGGTGCCAACTGGCAACTTATTGATACCGCCATGTTCCCCGATAATCCTGCACGCTTAGTTACCTATCAATTTGAAGTACCGAGTAATACAACTGCTTATGCATATTACCGGTTCAGCTTTTTAAATGAGCAAACAGGCGATGGTGTTGGAGGCGATGAAGGCCGCCTAGTTCAACTTGGCGAAATTGCATTACTAACTAAAGAATAAATTTTTGTGAAACCCCGGGTAAACAAAAAGCCTTAACGTCAATGTTAAGGCTTTTTTATTTTAAAGCTAAAGTAACCACCTCAATAAAAAGGAAAGTAAAAATAAGACCAAGTTGATACAAATGATTATTAATAATAATTTGTAAAAGAAAGATCGCTCTCAGTAGCACCTGACCAACGCCATCCGTCACAGTAAAATACCTTACCAATTATTATCAACATCTTATGTTGTCGAGTGGCTGGAGAGTGCCATGAGCGGACGGTCAGGAATTATAATATCTGAAGTCAAAATTTGATCCCATTGGCTTTAATCGAGTGATTTTCGTGATCAAAGCTTAATGAGAATATGCAAGTGGGTCTGCATTCAAGACAACACCTACAGCAATGAAATAAACTAGACAGCCACTTTAATTGAGTAAATAAAACTGTGCTACTAAGTTTACTCTTTTAGGCTAAAAACTTATCTCTTTTTATATCATCACTTGCACATCGTTCATTAAGCGAGCGCCTATACTGTGAAACCTAAATTACGCGCATGAAAATAACTGCATAATTGCAGTTTTAACTTTTTACTGAGGACTTTTAACTTTATGCCAGTAGCTTTTCGCTGTTACTGACGTTGCTACGCCGTTTTCTGCTCAAGTGTTCACAGTAACTCTCTTGTGAGGTCGTCCTACCTACTGCGCCATGAAATACGCGCGTAAATTGCGTGGTCAATTTTAACCAGTTTTCTGGGGAGATATTGACTCTTTCTAGTAAAGGTAAATGTGTGCTTTCAATATACCCGCGTTTGCCTTCTCGTATACAACGCCCTGTTAATTCAACCAATTCAAGGTAAGATTTAAGTTCAAACGGTAGCCCTTTTGGCATAATTTGACGTGGCATACCGGCAAAACGCAATAATTTTTTTGGTTGCTTGCCCTCTGTTGCGTTTTCAATGCGTTTTTGTACACTGGTGTAGTCAGATATTTCCGGTGTTTGCGCCATTTTTGCTCTGATTGGGTTTAAATCTACATAGGCCATACAGGCGGCGAGTGCGGCTTCATCTAATAATGCTTGGGATTTAAAGCGGCCTTCCCAAAATCGGCCTGTGCAGTTATCTTCCTTATTGGCTTTACGCGCAATGTCTTCATTTAATAATCGCATAAACCAACTGATACTTGCTAAGCGCTCTCGGTATTGCTCAACTGTTTGGTTTAAAAAGATGCGCTCTGCTTTACACAGCTTATGCCAGCGAATAACAATCGCTTTATCATTTAGTCTATTGGCTTTTTTATCATCAACATACAAGACTAAATGAGTGTGCAAAACACCTTGGCTAATCCAATCAGCTTATCTTCAACCCAGCCTCGAAATAAACTAGACAGCCACTTTAATTGAGTAAATAAAACTGTGCTACTAAGTTTACTCTTTTAGGCTAAAAACTTATCTCTTTTTATATCATCACTTGCACATCGTTCATTAAGCGAGCGCCTATACTGTGAAACCTAAATTACGCACATGAAAATAACTGCATAATTGCAGTTTTAACTTTTTACTGAGGACTTTTAACTTTATGCCAGTAGCTTTTCGCTGTTACTGACGTTGCTACGCCGTTTTCTGCTCAAGTGTTCACAGTAACTCTCTTGTGAGGTCGTCCTACCTACTGCGCCATGAAATACACGCGTAAATTGCGTGGTCAATTTTAACCAGTTTTCTGGGGAGATATTGACTCTTTCTAGTAAAGGTAAATGTGTGCTTTCAATATACCCGCGTTTGCCTTCTCGTATACAACGCCCTGTTAATTCAACCAATTCAAGGTAAGATTTAAGTTCAAACGGTAGCCCTTTTGGCATAATTTGACGTGGCATACCGGCAAAACGCAATAATTTTTTTGGTTGCTTGCCCTCTGTTGCGTTTTCAATGCGTTTTTGTACACTGGTGTAGTCAGATATTTCCGGTGTTTGCGCCATTTTGCTCTGATTGGGTTTAAATCTACATAGGCCATACAGGCGGCGAGTGCGGCTTCATCTAATAATGCTTGGGATTTAAAGCGGCCTTCCCAAAATCGGCCTGTGCAGTTATCTTCCTTATTGGCTTTACGCGCAATGTCTTCATTTAATAATCGCATAAACCAACTGATACTTGCTAAGCGCTCTCGGTATTGCTCAACTGTTTGGTTTAAAAAGATGCGCTCTGCTTTACACAGCTTATGCCAGCGAATAACAATCGCTTTATCATTTAGTCTATTGGCTTTTTTATCATCAACATACAAGACTAAATGAGTGTGCAAAACACCTTGGCTAATCCAATCAGCTTATCTTCAACCCAGCCTCGAAATAAACTAGACAGCCACTTTAATTGAGTAAATAAAACTGTGCTACTAAGTTTACTCTTTTAGGCTAAAAACTTATCTCTTTTTATATCATCACTTGCACATCGTTCATTAAGCGAGCGCCTATACTGTGAAACCTAAATTACGCACATGAAAATAACTGCATAATTGCAGTTTTAACTTTTTACTGAGGACTTTTAACTTTATGCCAGTAGCTTTTCGCTGTTACTGACGTTGCTACGCCGTTTTCTGCTCAAGTGTTCACAGTAACTCTCTTGTGAGGTCGTCCTACCTACTGCGCCATGAAATACACGCGTAAATTGCGTGGTCAATTTTAACCAGTTTTCTGGGGAGATATTGACTCTTTCTAGTAAAGGTAAATGTGTGCTTTCAATATACCCGCGTTTGCCTTCTCGTATACAACGCCCTGTTAATTCAACCAATTCAAGGTAAGATTTAAGTTCAAACGGTAGCCCTTTTGGCATAATTTGACGTGGCATACCGGCAAAACGCAATAATTTTTTTGGTTGCTTGCCCTCTGTTGCGTTTTCAATGCGTTTTTGTACACTGGTGTAGTCAGATATTTCCGGTGTTTGCGCCATTTTGCTCTGATTGGGTTTAAATCTACATAGGCCATACAGGCGGCGAGTGCGGCTTCATCTAATAATGCTTGGGATTTAAAGCGGCCTTCCCAAAATCGGCCTGTGCAGTTATCTTCCTTATTGGCTTTACGCGCAATGTCTTCATTTAATAATCGCATAAACCAACTGATACTTGCTAGCCGTTCACGGTATTGGTTTACTGTTTGACTAAAAAAGATAAGTTCAGCTTTACTTAGCTTTTCACCTTGCATGTATTTTTGAGTAAGCAAAGTGCCCTTACAGAGTTTATGCCAACGAATAACAATCGCTTTATCATTTAGTCGATTCGCTTTTTTATCATCTACATACAGGACTAAATGAGTGTGGTTACTCATGACTGCATAGGCACACACATCAATGCAAAATGCCTTCGCCAATGTGAGTAGCTTATCTTCAACCCAGCCTCTGCGATGCTCAAAAGACTTCCCTGTAAAACGGTCTTCCCCGCACAAGAAAGCACGACGAACGCAACGTGAAATACAGTGATAATACTTTGTATCAACCAAACTTACTTGACGCCTTCTTGCTATTGCCATGTGACACCCAGATTATATTTTGCACTAACTCAAAGTTAGTGCAAAATATAAAAAATACAAACTTTAGGATGGGTGTCATCGTTGTTCGTTTCACTAACTCAAAGTTAGTGCAAAATATAAAAAATACAAACTTTAGGATGGGTGTCATCGTTGTTCGTTTCATCGTTGTTCGTTTCAAGCACAACACTTTTTGAACTTTTTACCAGAACCACAAGTGCAAAGAGTGTTCCTACCAAGTTTTCTAGTCGCTTCCTTGGGACTTTTATTAGCTATGCTCTTATAAAATAACTTGTGGGCTAATTTAGGCCTTTCTCCCACCGAAGCTAGCTTATCTAAAAATACTTGCGACTCAAAAACCTTTCCTTCAGGATTAAAATTTAGTAGGAACTTGGTATGTTCTTTATATGCTAACCCTAACAAGGTTATCGCTTCATCATATCTTGCTAGCCATTTCGGGGATAACGTATTTAATTTTCTTTTTATTTTTATAGGTGTAGCATCATATCTAAAGAGCTGTATTAGTCTACTTATACCTTCCTTCATGATATTTATATCATTTTTATCTGATCCATTACTAAATAAGTATTCTGCTCGTTCTAAATGTATTTGATAATCGTCAGGGTATCGTTCCAAATAATCCTTATAAATGAGCCTTATAGTTTCAACAGGATGTGAAGACTCACTAAATATTTTCAGATACAGCTTGTATGCATCCCGGCTCCCTTTTTCGATTGCTAATTCTAACCTTTTTAATGATTGCTCTACATCCTTATCAGTCAAGTGTGGGTTATTGAGTACAGATCTTGCTTGAATAAAAATGGCATTTACATTTTCTGATTTTAATGACTTTTCATACCATTGAGAGGATAGCTTATCGTTCTTCAAACCAAACTTCGATGAGGAGTAAATCTGACTAAGCAAAAATTGTGCTTGGCTTTCTCCATCAGATGCAGCCTCATCAAGAAAGCGAACTGCCTCTTCAATATCATCTTCATGCGGTTCATCGGAATCATGAATCAACTGTCCGAATGCAACTTTAGATTTTATAAACCCCCTGCATGCAGAGGTATAAAGATAGCCTTTAGCCTTCTCAATATCTTTGTCGCGATGTATCTGGTTCAGTATAATATGGCTGTATTCAAATAAAGCTTCGGGATGTAAATCCCTAGCAGCTTCTTCTATTAAGTCTATTGACTTCATAAGTGATGATTGCTCAAAAAAATACTTACCCTTATCTTTAAACTGCTCTTGGTACTTATTAAACAAGGCCATTGCGACTTCAAATTTTGCATTTTTATCATTATTAAATAGCGCCTGATAGCACCACTCTTTTACCAACGAATCTGTTTCTTTAATGAATGTATAAGCTGGAACGTTTGATGTTTTACACGACCAATAATCTTCAACTAAGGCGCAAAAACAATTGAGTGTCGCTAATGCAAGCTTTTGATATTCTTCATAGGTGATGTCGTATTGTTCTCTATGGGCACCTTTATTACCTGCGTCTCTGACTAAATCTATATTATCGATTATAGATGAACGAAATGATTTAGATGATTGAATATCCTTTTGCTTATCGAAAAGGGATTTACCCGTTATTTGTATTTTATATTCATCAATAATTTCATCACATAATAAGACTAACAATCCCCTTAGCTCGACTAAGGTTTGAATTGGTGCATCAATATATAAGTTTTTCGCCTTTTCATAGCATTCAGAAAAGCTGGCATTAAATTTTGAAACGAACTGTATGTCCGTTAGTGGAGCTGGAGTAGTCATGAGTAACATCCGTATTCTTTTTTATATTTGCGGTATTTTAAAATTAAGCTCTATGTAAGCCCATATTCCATTTGCTGAAACTTTAACAAAACAAACTTTTTTTTACTAATTGTAATTCAAAGTGTTTCTAGTAAATACGTAAGCGTTATTTAAAACGAATAAACGTTACTTCAGTTAAAAAGTGAATAAGTGTATTGGCAAAGACAATAGACCTCAATTATACTGTATAAATAAGGCTATGTTGTATTTCAGTGTTGGTGAACTATATTTAATATACTGAAACCTAATAACGGTAGGTGCAACATGGCTTCCAAGCAGTTTCAAAATATACTACATCACATTACCAACTTAAATTACGCTC